>CASEJU010000001.1 GCA_949288335.1 uncultured bacterium
TTCAAATAAACTCTTTATTCCCATAACATCACCTTAGTTTTTTTCCCAAACCGTTCCTTCCTTAGTATCTTTTAGTAATATTCCTTTATTTAATAACTCATCTCTTATTTTATCAGCTGTTAAATAGTCTTTGTTTTCCTTAGCTTTAGACCTTAATTTTATTTTTTCTTCAATGTATAAAATGGTTTTATCATCTAAATCATGTACGTCTTTTTTAAGTAGGTCTAAAGATAAAACCTCATCAAATGATTTTACTAATTCTATTTTTGTATACTCATTTAAATCATTATCTGTTAAAACGTTATATAAAACAGTTAAAGCACTTGATGTATTCATATCATCGTTAATACAATTTAAAAACTCATTTTTATAATAATTAAATTTATTATTATCTAATGCTCCTTCTTTTTTTAACGACAAGGTTTTTTGTTTTAATTTTTTATATGTTTGCTCAGCATTATCTAGGTTTTCAAAAGTAAATATTAACTGTTTACGATAATGGGATTGTAAACACATAAGCCTATATGATAGCGGATTATAACCTTTTTCTTCTAATAAGGAAATTGTTAGAAAATCCCCATTACTTTTACTCATCTTTCCATTTTTATCATTAAGGTGTTCGCAGTGTACCCAGTAGTTACACCATTTATGTCCTAAATACGCCTCGCTTTGAGCAATTTCATTGGTATGATGAGGAAATATATTATCCACCCCACCACAGTGTATATCTAAATACTCTCCTAAATGTTTCATACTTATACATGAGCATTCGATGTGCCATCCAGGATAACCAAGACCCCAAGGTGACTCCCATTTTAACTCCTGATCTTCAAACTTTGATTTAGTAAACCATAATACAAAATCGGCCTGGTTTTTTTTATTAGGATCTTTTTCAACCCCTTGCCTTACCCCGACAACCATTTCGTCTTCTTTATGATTTGTTAAAACATAATAATCTTTTAGTTTAGAAGTATCAAAATAAACGTTACCATTAGAAAAATACGCATAGCCCTTTTTTATTAATACTTTTATTAGTTCAATGTAATCACTAATTAAGTTGGTAGCTGGTTCTATTGTTTCAGGCTTTTTTATGTTCAGCTTTTCAAAATCCTTAAAGAAAGCATCGGTATAAAACTTAGCGATGTCTAAAACGGATTTTTTCTTTTCTTTTGCACTCTTAACCATTTTATCTTCACCGCTATCAGAATCGCTTGATAAATGTCCAACATCGGTAATATTCATTACTCTATCTACTTTATAACCATTATATATTAATGTTTTTTCTAATATATCTTCCATTATGTAACTTCTTAAGTTTCCGATGTGTGCGTAATGATAAACCGTAGGTCCACAAGTATACATCTTAACAATGTTTTTATTTATCGGGATAAACTCTTCAACTTTTCTTGTTAAAGTATTATATATTTTCATTAATTTCACATCCATTCGTAATTAATTATATTATACAATAATTTAGAAAAGAAAAAAAGTGATATTAATTTTTAATACCACTTTCCGAAAAATAAATATCGGTTTTATTTTTACCATCTATAATCGCTTTTATTATTTGCTCTTCTAACGAGTTCTTAACGTCACTTATTATATTAAACAAATCTTTTTCATCATTTATTTTCTCATCGATGTACTTAAAGCTTTCTTCTAAAACGTTAACACGAACATCCGGGTAATTACTTACCAAATCATTAATCTTATTACTAATAATTCTTTTTTTATCATCAAAAGTAAGCTCTTTTAAACAAACTTTAACATATAAATTGTTAATAAATTTATCAGGTAAATCTTCTTTGTTTTGTGTTTTTTTCTTTCTAAAACCAACTTGCTCGTCAGTTATATTAGATTTGTAAGTAAATATAATAATAGAATTAGTAAAGTCAATTTTCTTTCCGCTAGCATCTTCTATAACACCATTTTCCAAAATCCTTACAAACAAGTCTTTGATTTCACTTGCTGCTTGGTTAAAATTATCTATTATTAGCGCTGATGACGGGTTTGTTCTAATTTTTTCAAAAACATGACTTTTATTATCATACCCAACATATCCCGCGGTTGTTCCAACTAATTTTGTAATCGTATGATATTCTTTATATTCGGATAAATCTAATGTTATTATGTTTTTATCATTTACCAGTTCTTTTAAAAACTCTTTAGCCATAAGCGTTTTACCACAAGAAGATGGACCTTCTATAAGTATGCTAAAACATTTTTTAAAACTAGAAAACTCCTTTCTTTTTAAAGCGTTAACAATGGTTGTAACGGCTGATTTTTGTCCTATTACAACATTATTTAATCTTTTTTGTAAACGATTATAAAATTTTAACCTTTTTTTACTAACACCTGGAATTCTTACGTTGCCTTTTGTTTTAATAACGTTTAGTATATCTTTTTTAGTTACGTGCTTTTTATTAATATTAATTTTTTTTAAGCACTCGTTTAATTTGTTTTCTTGAACCTTTATTTCGTACGCTAACTTAAAATCACCTTTTTTTATAGCATCTAATTTATTATCTTTTAAGCTTTCTATTTTATTTTTAATTATTTTGTATTTTTTCTCTGATTTAGACTCCAAGTTAGATACTTTTGCACAAACCTCATCTAAAATATCAATCGACCTATCCGGTTCAAATCTATTAGTTAAATACTTTTCTGACAAAACAACTATTTCTTTTATTAAATCTTTACTAATTTTTATATTATGATATTTTTCATATAAGGGCTTTATTTCATTTAATATTCTAATTAAACTAACTTTATCCGGCTCTTCAACGTTTACGCACTGAAAACGTCTTGCTAAAGCTGCGTCTTTTTCTATGTATTTTTTATATTCATCTAAGGTTGTTGCACCTATTATCTTAATGTTTCCTCTTGCTAATGCGGGTTTAAAAATATTTGAAGCATCAATCGCTCCTTCTGCGCCTCCTGCTCCAACCATCGTATGAATTTCATCAATAAACAAAATAACATCTTGATTATCTTCAAGCTCTTTTATTAACGTTTTCATCTTCTCCTCAAACTCGCCACGATACTTCGTTCCGGATACCAATGAAAAAATATTAAGTGATATAATTCTTTTTTTCTTTAAAAACTTTGGACAGTTAGAACTTATCATTAAGTTTGCAATTCCTTCTACTATTGCTGTTTTTCCAACTCCTGCCGGACCAATTAACATCGGATTATTTTTCTTTCTTCTAAGTAATATTTCAATCGTTTTATTTATTTCTTTATTTCTACCAATTACAGGATCTAGTTTTTTTTCTTGCGCAAGCTTGGTTAAATTAGTTCCTAATTCTTCTATTAAAAGTCGTTTTTTCCTTTGTGGTTTTAAATTTTTCTTCGCTTTTAAATCATAGTATAGTTTATCTATGTTTATGCTTAAACTTTTTAGTATACTATATGCTATACCATCTTCTTCATCAAGTATTGAAAAAATGATTATCTCCGGGTTAACCATCCGGTTATTTTCTTCACGAGCTTCTATTACCGCGTTTTCTAAAACTCTTTTTAGAAGTGGTGTATAAAGTACAAACTCACTTTTTTTACTGCCTATACCAACTAAACTTATTAATTTATTCTTGAATTTTTCATAAGTTAATTTATATCTTTTAAACGTATCCATTAATCTACTATCTTTAAGAATCGATAAAAATACGTGTTCACTTCCAACATAAGGATGATTTAACAAATCTTTTTCTATCTCGGCTTGTTTTAATAAATGTTTCGTTTCTTCACTAAAGTTAACAAACATAAGTTTCTCCTTTCTTTAATATCCTATGTTTGTTATGAACATAATATTTAATATTAATACAAGGATAAACGCAAAATTAAAAATTTTATGTATTAAAAAATGACTGATAAGTTTATCAGCCATTTTTTATCTTTTTATACTAGTGCAAAAACTATTATAGATGCAACTATTATTATTACAAGTAATGCTAATACTACTTTCCATATGTATTTAAACCATTTTCCATAAGGAATATCTAAATAATATAGACCAATTATTAACGCTACTGAAGTAGGAGCAATAATCATAACTAGATTATACATTCCTTGCATTATAAGTCCAATTACTCCATATAAATCCGTGTTAGTAATAACCGTTGTAAACACTGGTCCAACAGAAGAAACGAAGTAATAAAAATCTCCGGTAAGCACACTTCCTATCAACGAAGCTAATGATACTGTAGCAATGTTAAATCCGTTTGCTAAAGAAATTATCCAGTTGGTAATAGTAACATTTACACCAGAATTTATCATGATTACAAGCACGATACTTATAAGCATAGCAGTTATTGCAACCGGCAAAATTTTCTTAATACCTGAGGTTGTTGTAGCAATAAAATCATTAAACTTAATCTTAGAGCATAAAGCAATCACACCAGTTATGATAAATAAGAAAATAGCAACATCAGTAATCGTCCATGACCCGAAAGCATTTATAACGCCAGTTGTAGAACCATAAGTTGTATCTATTACAACCGGAGCACCAATTAAATTACTAAATATGTTGTAATCACCAATTTTAAGATTTCCAACCCAAGTATTAAAATCAGTAAATATAGTACAATTAGGAATTAATGATTCCCATGGTATTATTGCACCGATTACAAATAATACGAAGATAACTAAACTGGCCCCAAATAAAGCGTTAGTTCTTCTTTCGGTATTTACCGGAATTTTACCTTCTTTATCAGTTTTTTCGGTTAATACCGTAATAAATTCCACAATTGATAAGATCGTAGGAATTAATGTCCAACAAAACAATATGCTTAATATACCAGCT
Source organism: uncultured bacterium (assembly GCA_949288335.1). Lineage (GTDB taxonomy): Bacteria > Bacillota_I > Bacilli_A > RF39 > UBA660 > Aphodocola. Next base: position 4,802 of record CASEJU010000001.1, read on the forward strand.
TTTACTTTACCAGCATAAAACTTATTTATACCTAAAGTTCCAAGTAAAATAGTTAATACTGCATAAACTACTTTATTTACTCTTTTGTTAGTATCCTTCATTATTTAGCCACCTTCTTTCTGGCAGTAGCTTTTTTTGTAGTTTTCTTAGTAGTGTTAGTCTTATTAGATACGCTTTTTTTAGTATCCTTTTTCTCTACCTTTTTAGTCTCCACTTTAGCGGAAGCCTTAGTTTCATTTTTCGCTACATTTTTTTCTTTTTTAACTTTTTTTGGTGCAGTAAAGAAGATTAATATAGCTAAACAAATAACTAGTAAAATAACCTTTACTAATAAAAGTGTGTTAACTTCTAGGCTAAGTAAGCTAAACAAAGTTCCATTGTAAATACCACACATTGTACCAATTAAAGTAGCAACTATGGTTGATGATAAGATAACCTTCTTATCAATATCAAGCTCTTTCATAACTTGATAAACGAACGGAACAAAGGCAATTAAAATGATTGCATCGCTTACCAAACAAGCTAAAACACCAAATACAATTATAGAAATTGCAATTAAAAGCCCTTTTTTCTTTTCAAATATGGAAGCAGTTTTTTTAACGAATTTGTTATATACTTCTATTTTTGACATCAAAGCATAAAAACATGCTACCGCAATTAAAAATACCGCTATTCCATTAAAGTAAGATATGGATATACTTAAATTAGAAAGTAATGACCATACACCTACAGCAGCAATATCACCAGTAACAACGTTACCACTATAATCAGCATAAGAACCTGGTATAAACAAAGTTAGTAACCATGCTACGATTATGGTTATTGCTAATACTTTTAACAAATTGTATTTTTTCATTTCTCCTCCTATAAAAATTTTAATCCATTTTAGGGCCAAAATTATGACAATATGCACCGTATGTCTTATTTTGTCCTACGGTTTAATTATAACATATTTTTACCTAAAGTTTCCATATATTCTTTTATGGTATTAACAAATTCTTCTTTTGTTTTTATTTCATATAACTTCTTTTTAACGCTAATCCCGTTCGGTAGTCCTTTTAAATACCAAGAAGCGTGCGTACGCATCTCAAGTACCGCAACTTTTTCTGGCTTTATTTGAAGAAGGTAATCAAAATGTTTTAAACACGTTTTCATTTTATCTTCCGGCGTTTGGTTAGGAATTAAAACGCCGGTGTCTAAATATGTTACGATTTGTTTTATTAAATAGGGATTGCCAAGCACTCCTCTTCCAATCATTATCGCATCACAATTTGTTTCTTTAATCATTTTTATTGCATCATTAACACTTAATATATCACCATTACCAATTACAGGAATACTAACACTTTCTTTTACTTGTTTTATAACGTTCCAGTCTGCTTTTCCAGAATACCCCTGGCTGCGTGTTCTAGCATGTACTGCTATTGCTGATGCTCCGGCTTTTTCACACACCTGAGCTACCTCTACCGCATTAATGCTATTCTTATCCCAGCCACTTCTAATTTTAACCGTAACCGGAACACTTACGGCTTTAACCACCGAAGATACTATTTCATAAATCTTTTTTGGATCCTTAAGCAAAGCCGATCCCGCCTGAGATCTTACAGCAACCTTTGGAACCGGACACCCCATGTTTATATCAATAATATCAGGATGCATCGTTTCTTCGATTATTTTTGCCGCTTTAACAAAACTTTTTTTGTCACTACCAAATATTTGTTGCGCTATTGGTCTTTCTTTTTCGGTCATGTAAAGCATTTCTTTGGTTTTCTTATTATCATAACAAATTGCTTTATCACTTACCATTTCCGCATATAAAAGCCCGCAACCCATCTCTTTTATAATCCTTCTAAAAGCACTGTTACAAACACCTGCCATTGGTGCTAAACATACGTTATTATCTATTTTTACATTACCTATTTTAAACATCTAATCACTTCCAAACTAAAACAATTATATAATAAAAAGAAACTATTTTGAAGTGATATGATAAAAGTAGACAAGGAGAAAAACACTCTAGTCTACTTTTTTCTATGCTATGATGATTGTAGGAGGATAAAA
>CASEJU010000002.1 GCA_949288335.1 uncultured bacterium
ATATGTTTAGAAATTGTTCTAAGTTAACCAAAATAGATATGTCTTCTTTTGATACGTCAAGCGTAACTAATATGGGCAATTTGTTTTCTGGCTGTTCTAGTTTGACAAACTTAGATATAAGAAATTTTAATTTTACAAATGTAACTAACCATACAAATATTTTAATTAATACACCTTCTGGAATTACTATATATGTAAAAGATGAAAGCTCGAAAGAATTTATATTAAATAATAAGTCTGATGCAAATGTTATTGTTATAGAAAGTATATAATTTAAAAGGAGGAAAAATTATTTTTCCTCCTTTAGTATTTTATCTGTATTTTTAAAGTTTAGTTTAGTGAATTTTTTTAATATATCTTTACCATATTTTTTAACGATTTCTTTACCGAATTTATCAACTTCTTCTCCGGCTCCTTTTGGAACTTTTTTACCTAATGTTTTAGAAATCTTGTCCATTTCTTTTATAAACACATACCTGCTTATTAAAGATGAACACGCAACTGATAAGCATTTGTCTTCTGCTTTAGTAGTAAAATCAATTTTTCTAAATACGTTTTTAGATTCTTTAAGATAACCAAAATAGTTTTTAGGATAACAAAATTGGTCTACCACAACCTTATCATAGTTATAGTTATCTTTTTTCATTAGGGTAAGTAATGCTTTGTTATGTAAAATTGCTTTTACTTTGTTCATGTTGTATTCGGGATGATTATTATATTCTTCATTTGTATAAATAAGAGTTTCATAAGGAATAGTTTTTATTATTTTTGGAACAACTTCTAATATTTTTTGATCGGTAAGTTTTTTTGAATCTTTTACTCCTAGTTCTTCTAAAATGGGAATGTTATCTTTGGATACAAAAGATGCTGTTACGACGATTGGTCCAAAAAAGTCACCAGTTCCAACTTCGTCTGATCCAACCGAATTGATATAATAATATTTTTTTCTTTCTTCGTATAATTCTTCTTGACTTTTCTTTTCCTTTTCTTTCTTTTTATTTTCAACGGGTTCTTTTCCGTTGTTTAAATGTGCTTCCATATCACGCCACATATTAGCATCAACGTCGGCACTAATACCTTGAAACATTACTTTTCCAGATTCATAAAGGGTAATTATAGTACCTCCTTCTTCTGCTTGAAAAACAGCGTATGGTGGCGTTTTATCCCTTCGCATGGAAGCGTAGTAATCAATCATTTTTTCTTTTGTATTGTTGCTAATTTTAAATACTATTGTCATGTTATCACATCCCTTAATAATATTTTATCATAAATATATCACGTTTAAAACAAACTATACATTATAGTGTAAAGATTAAATATACGTTATGTATTTTTTATTTAAATTATTATATAATAAGATTATGAAAGGATAATATAGCATGAGTATATATGATGGATTGTTATTGTTAATTTTAGTTTTTTTTGTTTTTTTAGGATTTCAAAGAGGTTTTATAAAGCAAGTTAGTGATTTTATTGTTTTGCTTATCTCTATGATAATAGCAGCACCATTAAGTAAGCTTATATGCAACCTTACGTATAAGGTGTTACCATTTTTTAACTTTATGGGAGATGCTAAAGGATTAAAAACACTTAATTTAATTTTATGGAGACTTATTATATATTTTCTTATAATATTAATAATTATATTTATTGTAAGTAGAATATTTGCAAAATTTAAGATATCTAATAAGATAAGAGAATCAATGGTAGAGCAAAACATAGTATCAAAAATACTTGGAGCGGTTATGTCGGTGTTTTTAGGTGTTATCGTTTTATATAATGCATTAATGATAATTAATACACCTTTTATAGAGTTTAACCTTAATAAAGAATCAAAAGTAAGTAAGTTTATAATGGAAAAAACACTCGTTATTTCAAGTTTAAATAAAGACGTTTATAAAACTAGTAACTACTCTAAAAAAATAGTACATAGTAAGAAAAATACTGATAAAAACTATAAAAACGTAAACATAATGATAATTAATAATATGATTGTAAATGATTTGGTTTCGTCTGATTTAGCAATAGAATTAAATGATGACGGTAAATTACAAGGTAAAAGAAAAACCGTAATTGATGAAATAGAAGAGGAAACTGGAGTTACTAGTCCAACTGAATATAACACAACTCATAACCTTACAACAACTGAGTACAGGGATTATTAAAAGGAGGAGATGTTATGATAAAACATGTAAATGAAAAAGAATTTAATGAAAAGATTAATACCAAAAGAGTGTTAGTAGACTTTTTTGCAACTTGGTGCGGACCTTGTAAAATGCTTTCGTTAGTAATGGAAAAACTAGATAAAAAAGATCTTATTCCAATAATTAAAGTAGATATTGACGAAGAACAAGCGTTAGCTGAAAGATATGGTATTACTGCTGTCCCAACCTTAATAATATTTGAAAATGGTAATGAAGTAAAAAGAATTACTGGTTTTATGAGTGAAAATGAATTAGAAAATTGGGTGATGAAGTAATGATAAAAAATAAAAAAGGTTTTAGTTTGATAGAACTTCTGGCAGTAATTGTAATTCTTGGTATTCTTTTATCAATTAGCATTGTTGCGGTAAACAGCATAAGAAAGAAACAAGAAAAAGAAAACGTTCGAAATATAATAAGTAGCATGTTAACTGGAGCAAAAAATTACGTATCAGAGCATCCGGAAGTTATTTCTAATTTAAGTGTTGTTTACGATGGGAAGAACGATCCCAATAATGAGAACGGCTATAATGTTGTTTATGTATCTATAGAGGAATTATTAGATGGGAATTACGTTGATTTTGATCAAAATAAATATAAAGATTTAATATACTATGGTGGTGGAGACAATAGAACCGTTGCCATAAGAAGTTGCTCATCTACTGGAAGATGGGAGGATAATCAAAACAAGTTAGTATATATTTATTGGTATTATGAAGAAAATCCAAATAGTGGAAAAGAAGCTGAAGCTGTTCGTGATGAAGCTATAAAATATACTGATTGTGGATGTAGAGCTCAATCTCAAGGAGCATCAAAAGAATTATGTGAAGAGGAGTATGTGTATGATGAAAACGGAAAGATAATCCAGATTATTGACAAATAGTGTGCAAACACAAATCGAATTAATTGCGTTAAGCATTGATTACCTAATCTCAATAGATTAGGTTTTTATTATGTATTTATCAAGTTCTTCTGGGTATTTACCTTCTTCATAAATAAATTCATATATAACGTTTTCATCAAATTCTTTATAGGTGATTTTATAATCTTTTAAAATATAATTGACGTTATTAACGTCTTTATAATCAAATTCTATTTTGATTTTATGCTCTTTTACTATTAACGTTATATTATCATCTTTTATGGCTTTTGAAACCGAGTTAGTATATGCTCTAACTAATCCTCCGGCACCTAGTTTTATGCCTCCAAAGTATCTAATAACGACTGCTAGTACGTTATTTAATTCTTTATTTTCTAACACGTTTAAAATTGGCATTCCAGCGGTATGACTTGGTTCGCCGTCATCGTTAAACCTTTTTGTGTTACCAACTATGTAAGCGTAACAATAATGTGTTGCGTCTTTATATTCTTTTTTTAGTTTTTCTAAAATTAGTTCTACGTCTTTTTCTTTTTCTATTTTAAATAGGTGAGTGATGAATCTCGATTTATTAATTATTATTTCGCTTTTTACGTTTTCTTTTATGGTATACATGTTAAATCACCAAAAACATTATAAATGATTATTTCATTTTAATCAAATTTATTATATAATGTTAATAAGAAGAAAATGGTGATATCGTGATTAATATAAAAACAGATTCTAGAAAAGTTAAAAAAGGTGATATATTTGTTGCTCTTCGTGGTATCGTAGGAGACGGGCACGATTACATACCTAAGGCAATAGAAAATGGTGCTTCTAAAATAATTGCTGAAGAAGGTGAGTATAGTATTCCTTATGAGATAGTAAAAGATACTAGGGAGTATTTAAATAACTATTTAAAAGAACATTATAATAAGTATTTAAATGAGATGCATTTAATAGGTATTACCGGAACTAATGGTAAAACAACAACGGCTTATCTTATTTATGATGCTTTAAAAAAATTTGATAAAAAGTGTTGCTACATAGGAACCATTGGTTTTTACTTGGGTGAAAAAAAAGAGACTTTGCCTAATACGACTCCAGAAGTAACCGAAATATATGACATGTTAATAAAGGCTTATGATGATGGATACAGATATGCCGTTATTGAAGCATCTAGTGAAGGGCTTTTGCATAGAAGGCTAGAAAACGTACCTTTTGAGTATGCTATTTTTACTAATTTAACGCAGGATCATTTAAACATTCATGGAACGATGGCAAATTATGCGATGTGTAAACAAAAGTTATTTAATCAATTAAGACCGCATGGTAAAGCGATAATTAATTATGATGATCCAAATAAAGGTATTTTTATGCTTGATTATAACGATAATATTACTTATGGTTTTACCGGTGGAGATTACCGGATAACTGACTATCAAATGAGTATTTTAGGGAGTAATTTTACCTTTATAAAAGATGATGTAAAGCAAAATATAAAGGTACCTTTAATAGGAAAATATAATATATATAATGTTTTGGTTACCATTATAATTTTAAGGGAATTAGGATTTAATTACGGTGAAATATCGGACGTTTTATTATACATAGAATCTCCTCCGGGAAGAATGGATATGGTGGAGTATAAAAATAACCGAATAATAATTGACTATGCACATACGCCGGATGCTGTTTTAAATATTATTAGTACGGTAAAAGAAGTATGCGATGGAAACATATACGTTGTTTTTGGTTGTACAGGAGATCGTGATAGAACGAAAAGACCAATCATGACAAAGATTGTTACTGATTTATGTGATAAAGCAATTATTACTTGTGATGACGTACACAACGAAGATCCTAACCAAATCGTTAATGACATGATAGATGGATTAAAAAACACTAATTATGAAATTGAGTTAGATAGAAAAAAAGCCATAATAAAGGGAATAAAACTTTTGACAACCAATGATGCTCTTTTGATTCTTGGTAAAGGTCATGAAGAGGTAATGATTGTTAAAGACAACAAAAGAATTCCGTTTAATGATAAAAAAACGGTTCTTAATTATTTAGAAAGTAGTAAGGTTATTAGAATAGAAAAGATAGATGACTAAATTAGTTGTCTGTCTTTTTATGCGTTAAAGGAGGTATTATAATGAACGCAAAGTATAAAAGAATTTTAATTAAACTAAGTGGTGAGTCACTTTCTGGTAGCAAAAAAACAGGAGTATGTTATGATACGGTTTTAGATATTTGTAAAAAGATAAAAGAAGTTTATGATTTAGGGGTTGAAATAGGAATAGTAGTAGGAGGCGGTAACTTTTGGCGAGGAAGACAAAACGAGGAATTTGACAGGGCAACCGCAGATTACATAGGTATGCTTGCAACGGCGATGAACGCTTTAACTTTAAATGATGCGTTTAGAATATTAGGTGTAGAATCACGGGTTCAAACGGCGATAGAAATGAGGCAGGTAGCAGAATTTTACATAAAAGGAAGAGCACACAAACACTTGGATAAAAAAAGAATAGTAATTTTTGGTTGTGGTACCGGTAGTCCTTTTTTTACAACCGATACCGCGGCAGCATTAAAAGCGGCAGAAATAAATGCCGATGCACTAATTAAGGCAACCAACGTTGATGGAGTTTATGATAGTGACCCAAAAAAGAATAAAGATGCAAAAAAATATGATGAAATATCTTATTTAGACGTATTAAATAAAAAATTAAAAGTAATGGATTCTACTTCTACTACCATGTGCATGGATAATGAAATACCAATAATCGTTGTTAATATAAATAATAAAAATGATTTAAAAGATGCTATTTTAGGTAAGAGAACTGGCACGATTATTAAGTAAGTATAATTTGACATATTTACTGATTTTTGTTATTATAACAAGCCGTAAACAAAAAGGGGGAAATCATGAAAAAGAAATGGGTTATAAGTGAAGATGATTATGAATGCATTAATAAACTTGCAACTAATAATTTTTATTTGATTGAAAGAATACTAAAGAAAGAAAATTATGATAAAACATATGAAGAAGATATAATTCAAGATTGCTTTGTAGCTTTAATTGAACTTATAACGAAATATAAACGAGAATGTAAGGTGGGTTATTTAAGTACTTACGTACAAAATAGGTTACCAAATATTATTAAAAACATCATAAAAAAATATGACGTTATTTACACCGATGATTTGCCGTCTGGTGATTTAACATACAAAGATGATTTTGTTTATGAAATTGAAAAAAACATGTATGCCAAACATTTAGAAAAATTTATTTTTAATACCAATTATTTTACGTTTATGCAAAAGACAACGCTAATGGCAAAACTTGGTTTTCTTAATAATTTGGTATTAACTGACCAAGAACTTGGTTCAATGTTTAATTGTAGTAGAAATAATTTTTATATTAAGTTTATGGACTCTAAAAGTAAGTTAAGGCGTGCTGTTTCATCAAAGGAAAACGAATCTAATTATGAATACCATTATGATTTATTCAGCTATTTTAACACGACTAAAGAAATAGTTTTAAACGTTATTAAAGAAAATTTAAATAATGATGAAGTTAATTTACTAAAGTTAGTATGGTCGGATGATTTTTCTCATTTAAAAGATTTTAACGAGATTGATATAACCGATGAGGAAGTAATTTCGTATTATAACGTAATCGCTAAATTATATAATATTATTATAAATGTAGACGTATGGGAGCAAATGATTAAAACTGGTATTGATTATGGCTATGCTTTAAGAAAATAATGCATAGTTTTTTATATGTTATGAACTCATAAAATTTAAATTTTGCTTTTTTTTGATATAATGTTTGTAGGTGATTAAAATGAATAAAATTAAAGAAAAATTAAAGCTTTTAACAACAGAACCTGGTTGTTATTTAATGAAAAACGAAAATAACCAGGTTATATACGTTGGAAAGGCTAAAAATTTAAAAAGGCGGGTATCATCTTACTTTAATAAAGAACACACCGGAAAAACTAAAGCATTAGTTGAAAACATAGTTGATTTTGAATATATTGTTACCGAAACAGAGGTTGAATCATTGCTATTAGAAATTAATTTAATAAAGAAATATTCACCTAAGTATAATATTTTACTTAAGGATAATAAATCATATCCTTATATTGAGATAACTAATGATAAGTATCCAAGACTTATTATTTCAAGACCAAGAAAAATAAAAGGGCACAAAGGAAAACTATTTGGGCCTTACCCAAATGCATATGCTGCAAGAAAGACCGTTCAGTTATTAAACCGTATTTATCCTTTTAGAAAATGTCATACGATGGATAAAAAAGTTTGTTTATACTATCATATTGGTCAGTGTTTAGGTTATTGTGAAAAAAAGGTTGATAAAGAAATTATTAATGATATGATTAATGAAGTTACGAGCTTTTTAAAAGGAAATTATGATGAGGTAAGAAAAAAAATTAATACTTTAATGCTTGAGGCTTCAGATAGCCTAAATTTTGAAAGAGCATTAGAGTATAAGGAAATGCTTGAATACATTGATAAAGTATTAGAAAAACAAAAAATTAGTTTAAACGATAACGTAACAAGAGACGTAATAAACTATTACGTGAAAAATGAATACATATCATTTCAGGTGCTTCATTTAAGGGACGGAAGAATAAACATGCGTGATGGTGAGGTTTTTCCTTTAATTGGTGAGGTAAGTGATACCGTAAGTTATTTTGTTACTAGTTTTTATGATAAAAACGAAGTTCCAAAAGAAATATTAGTTAGTGACTCATTTGATAATGAACTTTTATCAAACGCTTTAAACACAAAGATTTTAGTACCTCGAAAAGGTCTTAAAAAGAAACTGGTTGAAATGGCTTTAGAAAACGCTAAAATAGTGTTAGATGAACGGTTTGAACTTATTATAAGAGATGATAAAAGAACTTTTGGAGCGAACGAAGCGCTAGGTAAGTTAATCGGAATAAAAGACTTAAAAAGAATAGAAACTTTTGATAACGCTCACTTGTTTGGAACTTACACCGTATCTGGTATGGTTGTCTTTACAAATGGTAAACCTGATAAAAGAGAATACCGAAAGTATAAAATAGATTCCGCATCAAAAGATGACTACCACACCATGCAAGAAGTTATTTATAGAAGGTATTACCGGGTTTTACACGATAAATTAGAAAAACCTGATTTAATAATAGTAGACGGCGGAATTCAACAAGTTCATGCCGCAAAACAAGTACTTGATAGTCTTTATTTAGACATACCTGTTTTAGGTCTTAAAAAAAATGATAAACACACAACGACAGCCTTAATTAGTGAGGATAAAGAATTTGAAATAGATAAAACATCAGATGTATTTCATCTTTTAACCAGGATTCAAGATGAAGTTCATAGATTTACAATAAATTATCATAAAGAAATAAGAAGTAAAGGAAGTTTATCATCCGTTTTAGATACCGTTCCTGGAATAGGTAGTAAAAGAAAAAAAGAGCTATTAAAAAAGTATAAAACAATAACAAAATTGAAAAGTTTATCAAAAGAAGAACTTACAAGTGTTTTACCAGAAAAAGTTGCTCAAGATTTATATGACTTTTTAAAAGAGTAGAACAAAAGCAAAATTAAAAATTTTGCGCATTGGTCGTCACCGATCAAGCGTTCCGAGAGTGTAAAATAAAGTGTGTAAGTAAGAAAAAAACTTATACACTTTTTAAGTGTGATAAAATAAAAGAAAAAGAGGTAAAGAA
>CASEJU010000003.1 GCA_949288335.1 uncultured bacterium
ATGATTTTCTTTTATTATTCTAAGTCCAAAAGAGTGAAACGTTGATATTTGAATGCTATATCCTACGCTTCCAACTTCTTTTATAATACGATCCTTCATCTCTTTTGCAGCCTTATTAGTAAAAGTTATAGCTACTATGTTTTTAGGATTAACCCCTCTTTCTTTAATTAAATAAGCAACTCTAGCCGTTAAAACGCTAGTCTTACCAGAACCTGCACCCGCAAGAATTAAAAGCGGCCCATCACCATATAAAACAGCTTCTTTTTGTCTATCATTTAAATAATCTAAATTCATAGTTATTACCTCTTTTTCACCATTTTATTTTACCATATATGAAAAATAAAAAATATATGCAAAACTAAATTTTACATATATTTAATAATTTATTTTTTTATCTTCAATATTAATTAGTCCAAAAGAAGAATAATCTTTAGATTCTTGTCTTCATCTTCTACAAACACATAAAACATATTTATATTTTCATATAATAAAATCCTTGCTTTACCGTAAAATTAAACCTTCTCAAAGTTTTATATTATGCAAAATTAAAAACACTTAAGCAATAAACTTAAGTTGTTTTAATTAATCACCTACTGCATTGTCTTATAAACACTTCTTCCTAAATACTTTGTTTCTATTACCTTACCATTTTCTATTGTTTTTAAGTAAGATAAATAAGCACCATTTGAGTATACTGAGTAAGGTTCAAACGTTTTTCCACCTAGTGCCGCATCATTAGTCCATATATCAACCGTTAAATAATTACCATTTACATAAGATGTTATATAAATTGGATAATTATAATTATTTTTAAATTTATAGTCGGTTGTAGTTGAATATACCGTTGCATCAAGTCCTTTTGGAACATAATTAGGTGCAAAAGTATGATTTCTTCTTGCAACCGTTTGTAATCCCGCTTTTAACTGTGCCATGTATAAAGTTGATGCGAGCTGACATACGCCGCCACCATTAGCAGTTGAAACCTCACTATTTAAATATATAGGCGCAGGTAAATACCCGTTTGATGCGCCGTAAGGTCCCACTACCTTAAGATATGAAAATGTTTCACCTGGCATAATGATGGTGTTGTTTAACCTCTTAGAAGCCAAACTTATGTTATGTCCCCTGTTACCTGCATTAACAAAATAAGTTGTATGCGTAGATACTTTCTTATTAATACTTGATAATGATTCATACTTAACTTCGTTTGGTACAACACTACCTTCAGCTTCAATCTTAACTTCCGTTTTAAGATTTGACAAAGCTTTAGTGATTTTAGATTTTGTTTTTTTAACATTCAAAGTAAAACCAATAGCACCTTTATCATAATAAACGTTATGATTATTATCAACTATAATTCCATCATTTCTTGGTGCCGTATTAAACTCTTCTTCTAACTCTAAAACTAATTCATCAGCTACTTTTTCATCAAATGATGCGTCTAAATAAAAAGTTTTACTTTTCTTATTTTCTTCTATTAACTTTACCTTCTTAATCAACGATAAATCTTTGTTATAATTCTTTATTTCATCTAAAAGGCCTTTATCATTTATTGTTATTTTCAAATTATCATAAGTAAACTTAAGTTCTTTATTAACGTTATATATAATTATACTACCCGATTTAATTCTTTGTTTTTCCCTTTCTATAATATTACCTAAATCTTTTAAATTAACACCCGTTAAATCTATGTCATTTAAATATATCCCAGGTAAAATCAGTCCATTATATTTAGAAACAAGTTTATTATAATCATAATATTTATAACCCAAAACACCAGCTATTAACAAGACAAAAACTATTATTAATGAATATACTATTTTCTTTTTACTAGATTTTTTTAATTTTTTGCTTGATAAAGCATTATATCTCTCCTTTTCCTCATCAAGCATAAGTACTTCTTCTTCATCTAGTTTAAAGGTATTTAAGGCTTCTTCTTTATACTTTGAACAGTATTTATTAAATATTTTATTATTAAATGATACGTCGGTTTTATTTTGGTACTCATAAAAAGCTATTTGCTTTATAACCTCATCATCAAGCATCTTTAAAAATTTATTTAATATTACGTTCTTTTTATAAAACGATAAAATCGCCAACACTCTAGAATACACAAAAGATTTAACACTTGAACTATCACTTAAATTACATTGTTCTTTTAATCTATTTAGAATGATCTCATCATCAATGGATACCAAAATAGTTTTTATTATTGATAAATCTTTTTTTTCATTTTTTAATAGCGTATCAAGCGCTTGATTTATATCATGCTTAAAAAATAGATTTTTTACATAATTAATCTTCTGATTTTCATTTAAATTATTAATATCAAGCACTTTATCACTCATACTTATCATCCTTACTATAAACTGATTATAATTTAAAATTAATAAATTGTAAATACATCACTTAAAACGATAAAAAGAATATACTACTATTGTAAAAAGGAGGAATTATGAAAAAGAAAATAATTATGCTAATTTGCTTATTTATTATCCTTGCCGGTATTATATTTTTTATTATAAATAATAAAAACAGCAAAGATAATAACACTAGCGGATTAAAAGAAGTTAAGGTAGCAGAAGTAGCTCATACTATTTTTTACGCTCCCGCATACGCCGCTATAAGTAATGGCTATTTTGAAGAAGAAGGTATAAAAATAGATTTAATTTTAACTGCTGGTGCAGACAAAGTATCCGCAGCAGTATTATCTGGTGATGTAGATATTGGTTTTTGTGGAAGTGAAGTAACCGTATACGTATACAATAGTGGCGAAAAAGATTATTTAGTAAACTTTGCAAGACTCACTAAACGCGATGGTGCATTTTTAGTTTCAAGAAAAAAATACGAAAACTTTACCCTTGATGACTTAAAAGGTAAAACCGTAATTGGAGGAAGAAAAGGCGGTATGCCTGAAATGACCTTCGAATGGGCTCTAAGACAAAATGGAATAAACCCTAAAAAAGATCTAGAAATTGATACTAGTGTTGATTTTGCCGCTATGGAAGGAGCATTTATCGGTGGCGACGCTGATTTTGTAACCTTATTCGAACCTAACGCACTAAGTGTAGAACAACAAGGTTTAGGATATGTTGTTGGCTACGTTGGAGAATGGGGAGGAGAAGTTCCATATACTTCATATAACGCTAAAAAAAGTTACATAAAAGAAAACCCTGATATTATAGAAGGCTTTACTAAAGCAATCGATAAAGGATTAAATTACGTTAAAACAACTGATTCTGCTGTTGTTGCTGAAGATATATCTGAATTCTTCCCAGAATTATCATTAAATGATTTAACCGCAATTATTGAAAGATACAAAAATTATGACGCTTGGGCCGATTCAACTGAAATAACAAAAAAAGACTTTAATCACTTACAAGAAATAATACAAAGTGCTGGAGAATTAGATAAAAAAGCGCCATATGAAAAACTAGTATACCAAGGAAAATAAAAATTGTGGAGCTTTTAAAAATTAGCAATTTAACAAAAAACTATTTAACTAAAAAACAAGTCATAAGCGCGCTTAATAGAATTAATCTAAGCATAAACGAAAAAGAATTTATCGTCCTAGTTGGACCTTCAGGCTGTGGGAAATCAACAATTCTTTCGGTTATTGGTGGATTAGAAAACAAAAGCAGTGGAGAAATAAAATTTAAAAATAACAACGTAAAAATCGGGTATATGTTCCAAGAAGATGCTTTATTTCCTTGGCTAACGGTTTTTGACAATTGCATGCTAGGATTAAAAATACAAAAAGAAGATAACGAAAAAGGTAAAAAATATGTTAAATATCTACTTAAAAAATATGGATTATCAGCCTTTGAAAAAAGTTATCCTAAAGAATTATCTGGCGGCATGAGACAAAGAGTTGCGTTAATTAGAACGCTAGCAACAAAACCAGATATACTTTTACTTGATGAACCTTTTTCAGCCCTCGATTATCAAACCAGAATAGCAGTATCAGATGATGTTTACAAAATTATAAAAGAAGAAGAAAAAACCGCAATCATGGTAACTCATGATTTAGAAGAAGCATGTTCAATCGCAGATAAAGTAGTTGTATTAAGTAGAAGACCAGCTTCCATAAAAAACATTTATGAAATGAAAATAGATGATAAACTTTTACCAAGCAAAAGAAGAAAAGCCAAGGAGTTTAGTACGTATTACAACATAATCTGGAAGGACTTGGATTATTATGAAAGCTAACCTTGAACATAAAAGATACTTAAACAATTTAAAATGCAGAACTATAAAAGTTATATTTTCTCAAGTATTAATCCTCGTTTTATTCATAACCATTTGGCAAATCCTATCAGATAAAGGAATAATTAATGCTTTTTTATGCTCCAGTCCTAAAAAAGTAATAGATACCATAATTAACCTTTGGAAAACAAATGACTTAATAATTCATGTTTGGGTAACTTTAAAAGAAATATTAATAAGTTTTGGTTTAGGTACAATAATTGGTATAGTTTTCGCAGCCTTTCTTTGGTGGAGCCCATTTGCATCAAAAGTACTAGATCCATATCTTACAATACTAAATAGCCTACCTAAAGTGTCACTAGGCCCGATAATAATCATTTGGGCCGGAGCTAACCAAAATTCAATAATATTAATGGCTCTTTTAATATCAGTTATATCAACTATAATAAGTGTATATGTAGGATTTGAGCAAACTAACAAAACAAGTATAAAATTACTTAAAAGTTTTGGAGCTAATAAACTTCAAATTTTTACAAAAGTTGTTCTTCCATCCAATTTAAACACCATTATAAGTTCCCTTAAAATAAACTTATCAATGACTTTCGTTGGCGTAATTATGGGAGAATTACTAGTATCAAAACAAGGCCTTGGTTATTTAATAAACTATGGCTCACAAGTATTTAATACAAACCTTGTAATAACAGGAGTAATCTTACTAGGAGTATTAACAAGCATATTATATTTTATAATACTTTTTATTGAAAAAAAACTAAAAAAAGAATGGTAAAGGCCATTCTTTTTAACTATTATTCTTCATAGCACGTATCTCCATCTGATTTTATAGCATCATAATTAAATCCTTCTGAATTAATTATAATTTTATCACCTAAGTTATTAGAGCAATTATCCTTTAAATTAATCAACCCATCACTTTCTAAATCATTTAAAGAAAATGAAATCCCTTCTCCATTAATTAATTTATTAGCATAATACTTTGCAGCATATAAATGAGCAGCATTATCTATTTTCTGATTTAAAATATTTTGGTTTTCTTCCTCACTTTTTTTGATTTCCCTAGTCATGCTAGGAGCTGCAATAACCGCTATAATAGCAAGTATTACTACTATTGCAAGTAATTCAACCAAAGTAAAACCTTTATTATTTTTAAACATTTTAATCACCTTCCTATTTTAAATCTAATCCAGGTTCAGGATTAAGACTAAAGTCAGCTTTATCACCTTTTAAATAAGCATAATAACCGGCCGCTGCAATCATAGCAGCATTATCAGTACAATACTTTATATCCGGTTTTAAAAGTTCCACACCAAGGTCCTTACACATTTCTTCTAAAGCTTCCCTAAGCCCGCTATTAGCAGAAACGCCTCCAGCTACTAAAAGTTGCTTAACACCATATGCTTTTATTGCTTTTTTTGTTTTTTTAACTAATATGCCAACAACTGTTTCTTGAAATGAATTAGCGAGATTTTCTTTATTAATTTCTTTTCCTCTTTGTCTTTCATTATGAACTAAATTAATAACTGCACTTTTAATACCACTAAAACTAAAATCATAAGTATTATCATCCTTAGGAGCTGGAAGATTATACGTATGCTTTCCAATTTTTGCCATTTTATCCATTAATGGGCCACCCGGGTAAGGAATTCCTATTACTCTAGCAACTTTATCATACGCTTCGCCAACCGAATCATCTAGCGTGCTTCCAATTTTTTTAAAGGAAAATTCTTTATCCATATAAACT
Source organism: uncultured bacterium (assembly GCA_949288335.1). GTDB lineage: Bacteria > Bacillota_I > Bacilli_A > RF39 > UBA660 > Aphodocola. Next base: position 5,966 of record CASEJU010000003.1, read on the forward strand.
ATTTCGGTATGACCTCCAGATACCACTAGACATAAAAGTGGAAATTTAAATTCGCCAACAAATTTATTGGCATAGATGTGCCCAGCCATATGATTAACTTTAACAAGCGGTTTTCCAGTTGCAAACGAAAGCGCTTTGGCGGCTTCTATTCCAATTAATAGTGCACCATTAAGTCCAGGCCCATAAGTCACAGCAATTGCATCAATGTCATCCATAGTCATATTAGCTTTTTTTAAACACTCTTCAAAAACCATAGTTATTGCTTGAGTATGATTTCGACTAGCTATCTCGGGAACTACACCTCCGAATTTTTTATGTATATCAATTTGTGATAAAACGACGGTAGAAACTTCAACATTACCATTTTTTATTATACTTGCACTTGTTTCATCACAACTCGTTTCAATTGCAAATATATAAATATCTTTCATTTTATCATCCCCAAATCCTTGTTCATTAAATATGCATCTTCTTTTTTATAATAATTTTTTCTTACTGCTTCTATTTTAAAGCCTACTTTTCTATATAAACTAATGGCTGCCTTATTTTTGCAATTAACCTCTAAAGTTATATTTTTGCACGAATAGTTATTTATATCTTCAATCGCGCAAGTAACAAGCTTAATACCATAACCCATTTTTCTGTATGCTGGTGCTATTATAACATCCACTATTTCAGCGCGTTCATAAATGACATCATAAATAATAAAACCAACTACTTTAAAATCCTTCTCTATTACAAGACATTTCGAAAACTCATTTAAAGAAAAGACATAATTATCATGTAAAAGCGTACCTAATTTTACAACATCCATAAAATCGTTTTCATTGTATTTTCTAACGTTCATTTTTTTTCTTCTCTGCATCAATTTTTTTTAAGTATATCGGTTCTGCTAAATGTGGATTAATATCTGGTTTCTCATGAATATACCTAACCAACAATGAATAATCATAATCACTTAAAATTTTTACTTCAACATTATTCTTTTTCATTAACTTATTTTTTATATAGTTAACAAATTCATTATCTTGCATAGTAGCAATTGTAATATTTCTACCATTAAAATCAAGTCTAACATCATCTACTGACATATAATCTTCTAAAACATTGTTATTTTCATAAATTCCAACATATGAATTAGTATCCTTATCTAGTATTACAGATATAACAACATCATTTTTTATACCAACTTTTAATGCTTCAAGATTATTTAAAACATATAATTTTTTATTTAATGCCCATGCAAGTGTTTTAGCAATAGTAACACCAACGCGAACACCAGTAAAACTACCTGGGCCATTTAAAACAATAAAATCATCTAAATCAGAAACATTACAATTAGTTTTTTCTAAAACATTTTTTATTTCGTTCATTAAAAAGTTGGAATGCTTACTATATGAATTAACATTTGATACTAAAACAAGCTTATCATTCTCAATAAACGCAACAGATAAGCTCTTCCTAGATGAATCTATAAATAAAGTTTTCAAAGTACATCCTCACATAAATCTTCATATTTATTACCATATGGAACTATAGTAAGAGTCCTTTTTTCTTCACCAGCAATTTTAAACCTGATTTCTAATCTTTCATCAGGAAGTTCATCCTTAATCATATCAGCCCATTCAATTATAATAATTCCATCTTTTTTTAAATATTCATCCAGTCCTAAATCAGTAGTGTCTCCTTCTAAACGATATACATCCATATGATATAAATTCATTTCACCAGAAGTATATTCTTTTATTATGTTAAAGGTAGGAGAAGTTATGTTTTCTTCAATTCCTAAAGCTCCAGCAAAACCTTTAGTAAAAACAGTTTTTCCACTACCTAATTCACCAATTAGACATATAACCATATTATTAAACTTCTCAGATTCAAAATTTTGTGCTAAAACTATAGTATCTTCTTCTGAATTAGTAGTTACTTTATATTCCATATTAATATCACCATAAACATTATAGCAAAAAAAAATCTTTTATTACAACATAAAAAAGGATTTTTTCAAAATGTTACAAAAAACGTAAAACAGATAAATATAATAATTAATAGTTAGAAAATTCATTATTAATGATTTCTTCTAATTTAAGATAGGATTCATAAAGTTTATCATCTAATTCCTTGTTTAAATCAGAATTATATTTTAATTTTTTTATACTATCATTGATTATACTAATTACATACTTACAATATAACTTACTTGCGTTAAACATCATATTCTCACCTTCTGTTCAAATAAATTATAAATTATTTATTTGCTCAAAAAAAGTATCAGAAATTTCTGATATATCATACATTAGATGAATATATTAAAATTTATATGAGGGGTGATATTATGGCATTTGTTCCAAAGAGAACAAAAAGAAAGGAGCCTGCCGGCTATAAATCACTATACATAAAAGAAAGATTAATTAAAGAAATTGAAAAAATAGCTAAAGAAAATAATACTTCCGTTAATAATGTAATAATTTCTATGATTGAGCAGTGTTTAGAAAAAAAATAAACACTGTCTTTTTAAATATAAATAAACTTTTTTGAATGTATAGTAAAAGGACCGAATTGGTCCTTTTTATGCAATAAAAAAATTGGCAACGTCCTATTTTCGCTTACACTATCGTCGGCGTAGAAGTGCTTAACTGCTGTGTTCGAGATGGGAACAGGTGTATCCACTTCGCTATCGTCACCAATTAAATATAGAGAAATAATTCTCTGAAAACATGATAATATGGTTCAACAAATTAATAGGGTTAAACTCTCGATCTATTAGTACTAGTCAGCTCAACATATCACTATGCTTCCACGTCTAGCCTATCAACCAGATAGTCTTTCTGGGATCTTAGTTTTTAAAAAACAGGAAAATTCATCTTGAAGTTGGCTTCCCACTTAGATGCCTTCAGCGGTTATCCATTCCCTACATAGCTACTCTGCACTGCAGCTGGCGCTACAACAGATACACCAGAGGTAAGTCCATCCCGGTCC
>CASEJU010000004.1 GCA_949288335.1 uncultured bacterium
AACCCCTATCCTTAAATAAATAATACAATAAAAAAAGCCTTATTACAATGGCTTTTTCTTAATTTCACTAAATTTTCTAGGATATTTAACGCTTGTTTTATACTTTTTTTCTATTTTTATAAGAGTTCTTGTAGCATTTTCGATAGGAAGTTCAAAAACAATTGTTTCTTTTATAACTCCTCCTAGTGTTTTAATGGCGTTTTCAGCATTTTTTATCTCTTCTTTGGCATCTGCTTTCATCGCGATAAAATAGCCACCGAGTTTTGCAAAAGGGATTGATAACTCGGATAAAGTATTTAAATTCGCAACCGCACGGGACGTTACTATATCAAATTTTTCTTTATTATCTTTAGCATATTCTTCTGCTCTACCGTGTACTGCAGTTACATTTTTTAAGTCTAGCTTTTCTATAACAGAATTTAAAAACGTAATTCTTTTATTTAAAGAGTCAAGTAAAGTAACTTTTAAATTAGGAAATACTATTTTTAAAACTAGACCAGGAAAACCAGCTCCTGATCCAATATCCAAAAGTGTTTGATCATTTAAATTAATTGCTTTAACTAGTGTTAAGCTATCATAAAAATGTTTTAAGTAAACTTCTTTTTCTTCGGTTATTCTAGTTAAGTTTGTATGAGCATTATACTCTATTAACATTTTATAATAGGTATCTAAATCATTTAACTGTTTTTCACTTATATTAATACTTAAATTCTCTAAGGCTTTTACGAATTCTTCTTTACTCATTATAATACCTCTTTAAATAAACCATTAAAATTGCTATATCACTTGGGTTAACACCACTAATGCGGGTTGCTTGGTCTATTGTTCTTGGTCTTATTTTTTCTAATTTTTGTTTTGCTTCGGTAGCTAAATTATCAACCTTTTTATAATCAATGTCATCAGGTATTTGTTTTTTCCCTAGTTTAATCATTTTTTCGGCTTCTTTTTTAGCTTTTGCTATATAACCTTCATACTTATGATTTATTTCTACCTGCTCTAGTACTTCTTTAGAATACTCTTTAGAAAATCTATCTTTATAATCTATTATTTTGACTTCTGGCCTTTTTAAATATTCAGATAAATTACATTTTTCTTCTGGAAAAGTAATGGTTTTAATCTCTTCTTCTAACTCATTTATTTTCTTTTCCTTATTTAGTAATTTATCATATCTTTTTTTAGAAAGTAATCCTACATTATAACCTTTTTTACTTAATCTTAAATCAGCGTTATCACTTCTTAAAAGAAGTCTAAACTCAGCTCTAGAAGTTAATAATCTATATGGTTCAATCGTTCCTTTAGTTACTAAATCATCAATTAAAACCCCAATATAAGCATCACTTCTAGATAATATTAACGGTTCTTTATTATTAAGTTTTAAAACGGCGTTAATACCTGCGATTATACCTTGACCCGCAGCTTCTTCATAACCTGATGTTCCATTTATTTGTCCTGCGGTAAATAAGTTTTCTATTACTTTTGTCTCTAAAGAAGGTTTTAGTTGCAATGGGTCTATTGCATCATACTCAATTGCGTAAGCATACTTTAGTATTTTAGCATGCTCAAGTCCTTTTAGTGAATGAACCATTTCTTCTTGAACATCATGCGGCATAGAAGTTGAAAAACCTTGTAAGTATATGTCGTCATAATATACGCTTTCAGGTTCTAAGAATAATTGGTGTCTTTCTTTATCTTTAAATCTTACTACTTTATCTTCAATTGAAGGACAATATCTAGGTCCAGTACCTAAGTGTTCATAAAATCCGCCGTACATCGCTGATTTATTTAAGTTATCCATGATTATTTTATGGGTTTTTTCATTTGTATAAGTTAAGTAACATGGTACCTGGTTCTTATAATCATAATATGCTATATCATCAAAACTAAAGGTTAACTCTTCATCATCTCCGTCTTCACGTGAAAGATTACTAAAATCGATTGAAGAACGTTCTATTCTAGGAGGTGTTCCTGTTTTTAAACGAAGTAATTTAAAACCTATTTTAGCTAAATTATCACTTAAAAAGTTAGACCTTTTCTCCCCATGAGGTCCTTCAGGTGTTCTTTTATCACCTACTAATATATCTGCCTTTAGGTAAGTACCCGTTGTTAATATGCAAGCATCACAATATAACGTCTTACCATCTTCCGTTGTTATACCTTCTATTTTTTTATCTTTAACTAGAAGGTCCGCAACAATAGATTCTAAAATCTCTAGGTTTTCGGTATTTTCTAAAGTTTTTAACATTTCTTTTTTATAAGTCACTTTATCAGCTTGACTTCTTAGGCTTCTAACCGCCGGTCCTTTAGATCTGTTAAGCATCTTTATTTGGAGTAGCGTCTTATCAGCATTACGCCCCATTTCTCCACCTAGAGCATCTATTTCCCTTACAACAATACCTTTGGCACTACCACCGATTGATGGATTACATGGCATATCAGCTATATTATTAATGTTTATCGTAACAAGAAGCGTTTTTTTTCCCATTCTAGCGGATGCTAAGGCCGCTTCACATCCTGCATGACCAGCACCAACAACTATTATGTCATACTTCATTTAATTCACCTTCTTTAAATATTAAATTTATTAAAGTAATAATTCTTTTGGTATTATACAACAATATTAAAAAAAAGTTAATTACTAATTCTTAATTAACTCATTTAACTCATATGTTATAAGATAAAT
>CASEJU010000005.1 GCA_949288335.1 uncultured bacterium
CACCACTATTACTGCTAGTAACTCTATTAACGTAAATCCTTTATAATTCTTTTTCATAACTATCTTTCCTTTATTTTGATAATAGCATATATCCTTTTTTTAAATCAAGTGTTATGTCACTACTTTTTTTATAATGCCTTTTGTTTATCACTATCGAGATATATTCAAAATTCGTATACTTTATACAATGTTATCATTTCCTTATTTTTTAGTTAATAACTGTATTATCATGCATACGTTTAATTATTCATACTATGTTTTTTCTAACATATAAAAATAGCACTTATAGTGCCATTTTTATTTATTAATAATTTTCAGATCTTTTTTCAAAGTAGCTTTGTGGATGAGAACATACTGGACATACTTTTGGAGCTTCTTTACCTACGTGTACATATCCACAATTACGGCAAATCCAAACTGTTTCCTCTCCTTTTTTAAATACTAAATCATCATTTACATTGCCAAGCAACTTCATATAACGATCTTCATGATTTTTTTCAATTTTAGCTACTTCCTCAAAAAGATAAGCGATATGGTCAAAGCCTTCTTCTTTAGCAGTTTCAGCAAAACCTTTATACATGTCAGTCCACTCATAATTTTCGCCTTCAGCTGCTGCTTTTAAGTTTTCAGAAGTAGATTTAATTTCACCATCGTTAAGTAGTTTAAACCAAATTTTAGCATGTTCTTTTTCATTATTTGCAGTTTCTTCAAAAATTGCTGCTATTTGTTCATACCCTTCTTTTTTAGCTTTGCTAGCAAAATAAGTATACTTATTTCTAGCTTGACTTTCTCCTGCAAAAGCAGTCATTAGATTTTCATATGTTTTTGATTCTTTTAATTCCATAATTAACATTTCCATCCTTTCATACAATCTTTACATATACCATTTATATTAAAATTACAAATTGTAATTTTAAAACCAGTTTTTTCTTCAACTTCTTTTATCTTCTCTTCATTTATTGTCAAACTAACATCACAAACTCTTCCACAGTTTTTACATATAACGTGATTATGTTCATAAAGTGTTTTATCGAACCTATCATTACCATTTTTGACTTGAATTCTTTTTATTTTTCCATCCAAAACAAGTGAGTTTAGATTTCTGTATACCGTTCCTAAACTTATGTTAGGAATTTTTTTCTTAACCAAATCATAAACCTCTTTTGCGTCCGGATGATTAAAAGAGGATTGTACCATATTTAAAATTTCTTCTCTTTGTTTTGAATATCTCATTTCTTCTCCTAAATAGTAATGATTACTATTTAAGTATAGTTTATATTAAATAAAAAGTCAATATTAATCTTTTTGTTTATTATTAAGTTTCCAATTTACGTAATCCCTTAACAAACTATATAAAACAGATGATAGCGGAATACTTATAATCATTCCTAAAAAGCCATAAACACTACCACCGATTAAAGCCGCTACAAGCGTCCATAACGCTGGTAATCCAACCGATTTTCCAACTATTCTTGGGTATGTAAAATTCTCATCAATTTGCTGTAAAACAAAGAATATTACTACGTACCAAATTGCCATAATAGGACTAGTTACCGCTATTAATAAAACTCCAACAACAAGTGCAATGAAAGCTCCGATATAAGGAACTAAAGCCGTAACCGCGAACAAAACAGATATAATTAAAGCATACGGATACTTAAAAATACTAAGCGTAATGAATAAAAGCGTTGCAATTAAAACCGCATCTAAACACTGACCACTAATAAAATTAGTAAAAGTTACATTACTTAACTTTACAATTTCAACAATTTTTTTTGTCACTTTATTACCAAATAAAGCCATTATTAATTTTTTTACTTGCCTTACTAAGTTTTCTTTATCGAGTAATATATATATAGATAAAATAAATCCAAAAAAGAAAGTAACAATTCTAGATATCATAGACCCTAAAAATCCAACAACTACAGAAACTATACTTCCAGCTTGTGTTAAAGATGTGTTTATGATGCTTTTAACATCTATTTTTCCAATATATTTTTCCATGCTAGGATATATGTCTTCTAATTTTGAAGTCAAATCATTTAACCAATCAAAGCTAGTTGGAATAGACTTACTAATGGTACTTACAGCCGAAATAAGTTCGGGAATAACCAAAAACATTATCAAACCTAAAATTCCAAATATTAAAAGAAGTGAAATAATCAAAGAAACTACTCTTATTATTTTTTTGTGCTTTCTTTTATCTATTTTAAATATCTTTCTTTCAATCTGCTTCATAGGTACGTTAATAATAAAAGCTATTGCAAGGCCAACTATAACAGGCATTAAAAGTTTAAAGCAAAAACCAACTAAATCTAAAAATATCTTGTAATTAAAAACCGCCCATAAAACGATTCCAAAAATAATAATTAATTCAATTATTTGTTTTTTTGTTTTCTTTGTCATATTAAAACCTACTTTCTAATTTTATTATAGCATGTTTTTCTTCTTAAGTATAAGTGCAATTATAATTGATAAAACAAATGAAAAAGCTATAATCAAAATAAAACTTAAAGAAGATGTGCCAATTTTTCCTAACGGTACGTTCATTCCTATAAATGATGCTACCATGGTTGGTATTGAAAAAACTATTGTAATTCCCGCTAAAAACTTCATTACGTCATTTAAATTATTAGAAATAATGGTTGCATAAGTATCAGTCATACTAGTTAATATTTCTCTATAAATATTAGCCATTTCAATCGCTTGCTTATTTTCAATCATTGCGTCTTCTAACAAATCAGTATCATCTTCATACATTGTTAAAACACTTCCTTTAGCTAATTTTTCAAGTACCACATCATTAGCTTTTAAAGAAGTTGAAAAATAAACAAGTGTTTTTTCTACGTTTAAAAGTTCTATTAACCTTCTGTTATTAGTTGACTTATGAAGTGTTTTTTCTTTTTCATTTATATATTCATTAATTGCCTTTAGTTCTCTTTGGTAATAGTTTGCGGTTTTTAAAAGTATTTGAATTACAAACTTGGTTCTTTTTTTTATGTTAAACTCTCTTACTTTATTATTTTTAAAATCTTCGAAAAAAACTTGTTTTTTAGGAGAAATAGTTATAAAATAACCGTTATTATTTATTATTAATCCTAATGGATCCGTGTTATACTTATGCTTATAACTAGTATCTGATACATAAGGAGTATCAACTACGATTAAAGTTGCATTATCACCAACTTCGATGCGCGGTAATTCTTCATCATCCAAAAGTTTAGTTAATAAATCTAAATCTGTATTAGTTTTTTGTGATATTTCTTTTATTTCATCTAAACTCGGATTAACCATCTCTATCCAGCACTCTTTCTGTAAAGTTTTTAATACTTTAACCTTCTTATTTAAATCCGTTGTATATATATTTATCATATCTCCACTTCCTTTAGTATTTTCTTACTGTTTTTAAACACTTTTCACTTATTATTTTTACTCATGAAATTGTGTTTTTTATATTTCATATTTGTATATTTTTCCATTTAAAGGATGAAAATCAAGTAAATTGGTATCATAATTATAACCTACAATATTATAATGTAAAGCCCTTAACACCGCATGATGCGATACTATTAAGATGGTTTTATTCTTATATTTGTTTTTAATTTTATCTAAAAAATCTTTCGATCTTAAAAAAACGCTTTTTACTGGCTCAACTCCATTATAGTTTAAGTTTATCTTTAAATTCCAAAAATCATACTTTTGACATAACTCATAAGGCTTACCTTCAAAATTTCCCATGTTTCTTTCAACTAACAAATCATCAAAAATAATTTTACATTTATTATCAATAATTATTTCTGCTGTTTGTAAAGCCCTTTTTAAAGGCGATGATATACATATATCAAAACTAATATCTTTTAGCTTCTCCCTAGCATTATAAGCCTCTTTTACTCCATATTCATTTAACAAAACATTACTTTTACCTTGCATTATTCTTTTTTTGTTATAATTGGTTTGCCCATGCCTTACCATATATATAATTATACTTATCATCACCTTTACAACTATTATATTTACATTATAACTCAGTACATCTTTTTTTTCAAAAAAAACATAACAATATAAAATTATTGTGTTAAGTATTAAGTCAAATATTTATATATTTTTGAGCTTAAAGAAAATTTTAATATTATGAAAAAAATCAGAATATACGAGAGTGTAAAATAAAGTGTGATAAAATAAAAGAAAAAGAGGTAAAGAAATGAGAAGTAAAAATAAAACAAAAAACGAATTAGTAAAAGCAATAATAGAAG
>CASEJU010000006.1 GCA_949288335.1 uncultured bacterium
CACCGAAATAATTTCTTGGTAATAAACTCATATATCTCATCTTCCTTTCTAATTATGTTATACCACTATTTTTAGCACTTGTCAAGTGAAAGTGCTAATTTTTTTTGATTCTATTTTATCTTATGTAAAACATGTTTATTTATACAAAAAAACGAAGATATTTTTAATTTTTATCTTCGTTTTCATACAATGTTTTATATACCTTACTTTTCTTTAACAATTCTTTGTGAGTGCCGTGGTCCGCAATTTTACCCTTATCAACAACGTATATTTCGTCAGCGTCAACAATCGTTGATAATCTATGGGCAATTATTATAACGGTATGATCTTTTACTAAATCATCAATTACCTTTTTAATATAACTTTGTGACTCATTATCAAGGGCACTTGTTGCTTCGTCGAATAGTATTACCTTGCTTTCTTTAGCAAGTGCTCTTGCAATCGATAACCTTTGTTTTTGGCCACCAGATAAATTAACTCCACCTTCACCTAATTTTGTATCATACTCATCTGGTAAAGTTTCAATATATTCATCCAAATAAGCCATCTTACAATATTTTTTTACTTCTTTTAAGGTTATGTTTGGCTTTACAACTTTGAAGTTTTCCATTATGGTTCTGTTAAACAAAAATGGTTCTTGCCTTATTACCGATATGTTTTTTCTTAAAGACTCTTCCGTTAAGTCTTTTATATCTACTTTATCTAAGTAGATATGCCCTTTATTACAATCAAATATCCTAGTAATTAAATTAAACAAAGTTGACTTGCCTTGACCAGATTTACCTACAACCGCTATTTTTTTATTAGTATTAAAAGTAACACTAAAGTTATTTAAAGTTTGCTTTTCATTAGGATAATTAAACGTTACATCAGAAAAAGTTATAACACCATTTGGTTTTTTCACATTTATTTTTCCGAATGATTCATCTTCATATAAAGTATTATCTATTATTTCATTTATTCTTCTTAAAGACACAAATAATCTTTGATACATTCTATTCATACTTGTTAAGTTATCAATAAGCCATGTATATCTATAAACATACCAAGTCATTGCCATAAAAAAGCCAATGGTCGATCTTCCATAATATATTTCTATTAAACAAGTTGCAAAAACAATTACCTCAAGTAATATTCTAACCGTATGCATAATAATTGAGTAAGTTCTATGAACGTTTATGTCCTCTATATCCTTATCAAAAATAAGGCGTCTTAAATCGGTTATCTCATCAATTAAATTTCTTTTGATACCCAAAGTTTTTATTTCTCTTACCCCTCTTATTGATTCAGTTGAAAGGGCTGTATACTCATCCTTCTTTGCTTTTAATTCCTTATTTATTTTCTTTATCCTTGGATTAAAAATCTTTGTTATTACAAAAATCATAATAAGAAAAACAATTATTTCTAAACCAACAATCCATGAGTTGAAGAAAATATAAACAAGAATAATAAGACATGCAAACGCATTTATAAGTATTTGAATTATACTGTTAAAAGTATTAGAAAGAGTCTCGGTATCAGAAGTTATCCTGTTGATAAGTTCTCCACTTGTTTTTTCTTCAAACGCGTAAGATGGTAAATCAAGTGTTTTTTTATAAACCATTATACTTAATTTTCTTGATAAGTTAGATTCTATCTTACTTGCAATCATAACTCCTATATTGCTTATCCAGTTATTAAACACAACACTTAAAATAAAATAAATTGCTAAAAATAACAGTGCCGCCTTAATGTTTAAAGCAATTATTGACTCCGTTATTTCACCTTGTAAATAGCCATTAGATATACTAAATATAGAACTTATTAAAATACACATAAACGCTATAAAGAGTTTCCACTTATCTTGTCTTACTAAGTTATATATGTTTTTAAGTTCCTTTAAGCTTTTCTTTTTTGGCTTTTCTTCCATCATGTTATCACCCCACTATTTTATTTATTACGTATTCTACACATAAACTGGTTTAATCTAAAACTCTTTTTACAGAAAAATCAAATGATATTTTCGCAAGAAAAAAATCTTGCTATAAAAATAGCAAGATCAAGTAACACGAATATAATTAAAAAGTAAAATTCGCGTGATTAACCTTACTAAATATAAAATTGTTAAAATAGCTTACCATAAACATTATAATCACGCTCCTTTCTTATTTATACAAACAAAATATCATAGTTCAAAACTTAAGTCAATTAAAAATAAATGATAATTATTAATGTTTTAAATACTATTGTATTAAAAAAAGGATTTTTCAATCCTCTAATAATTATTTTTTCTTTCGTTATACCTAGTTATCTTGTTTCCTACCAAGTATATGATAATAAATAGCGCACCAATTATAAAACATCCGTACCCTAAATTAATTATATTATTAATGTTTATATCCGTCGGATTTCCAATAACCTTTGTTGTTATATCTACCGCTACCGAATCAAGAACGAATGGAAATACTAAAGTAAGTAGTATTCCTGCAATCGCAAAAGAAATGGCCGAATTATAAGTCCAACGATAATAAGTCTTTTTAACCAACGCAATTAAAACAGTTAAAATAATAATTAAACCTACCATAATCCATTTAAATGAGTTATTGGTTACCGCGCTATAAGTCTTAACAAGCGTTACCTCGCCTTCTGACATATTATCTATCACTTTGTTAGATACGTTGTTATATATTTTATCAATTTTACCGTCCTCGGTTAATTCAACCGATATTTGCTGTTTTTGTTCTTCGGTTAACTCAATGTTATTTTCTTTTAATATAGCTTCATTTTGGTCAATTAAATCATATATTTCCTCTTGTGTATTAGGAATGGTTACATCTTTATCATTAACAATTGCATCCACGATGTTATCAAAGTATTTTTCGGTCATTTCATCTACGGTACCGCTATTATTAATACTTGTTTCTATTTTTTCTAACGTATCATAGTCTATGTCTGGATAAATTTCTTTAGCAGCGTTGGTAACCTCACTAGCAACCTCCTTTTTTACAACTTCCTTACTAATCGTGTTTACCACAATTTCTTTTATTGAAACGCTAACACATAAAACACATATTAAAATAGATATAACTATTGTTAAAATAAACGTTAAAAATTTTTTCATATTTCATACCCTTTCATACTTAGATTATAACACAATAATAAAAATAATTTATATAAAATAAAAAAGGACGCAGTGGGTAAGTGCTACGTCCTTAAGCAATAAGGGAAGTATGTGTACTTCCGATATTAAAGATACTACATAATTACCAATAAATCAAGTGTTTTTTCGACTTTTTTTTACTTTTTTATCGTTTTTTTCACTAATTACACTTATAATCAGCTTTTTCTATTATTTTTATTATATTTTCATCACTATATTTCTTAGATAAATCAAGCGTAGCATAATTATTTTCACTGTCTTCAGAAACCACGTTTACGCTAACACCATTTTCCTCTACCGCAATGAATAAATTATCTAAAATATATTCTTTCTTTTTATCGTAAACAAGATTAACCAATAACTCATCTTCTTTTATTTCTAAATTATATTTTATACCTTCTTGTTTATAAGCATTTTCCAAAGATGTTTTAACAGCATCCATGTAATCTATTTGACCATTTTCATCTTTTATAGATATAACCTTGTTAACTATAACATTATTAATTACACCATCGTTATTTTCTATATCTATAGTACTTTGCATTGAAACACCATTTTCATTAATTTTTTTAGTGCAACTTATTTTACTAGGCCTATTAATTAAAATAATAGCCATGATTGTTATTGCAGCAACAATTAAAACAGCTGCGATAATAATTTTTCTTACACTTTTACCTTTATTAGTATTTTTTTCATTACTTTTTTTTACGTTCTTTTTATTTGCCATATTATAATCCCCTCTTAACAAAACATAGTATATCAGTCGTTTAACATATTGTCAAACTAATGCTTTACCAAACTTTCACCAGTCATTTCTTCTGGTTTTTTTAATCCTAGTAATTCTAGCATGGTAGGAGCTATATCTGCTAATTTACCATTTTGCAATATTAAGTCTTTTTTTGTTATTATAAAAGGCACTTTACTTGTTGTGTGTGACGTTACTGGAACATGTTTTTCATCCCACATGATATCACAGTTTCCATGATCCGCGGTAATAATTAAAGTTCCGTTTTTTTCACTTACTTTATCATATAACATTTTAAGACGTGTATCTAAAAATTCAACGGCTTTTTTTGCTGCTTCATAATTACCAGTGTGACCTACCATGTCACCATTAGCATAGTTAAGTATTACAACGTCAAAATAGTCTTTATCAAGTTCACTTAGTAACGCATCAGTAACTTCTTTTGCACTCATTTCTGGTTTCATATCATACGTCGCTACCTTAGGAGACGGTATTAAAATCTTTTTCATGCCATCAAAGTTCTCTTCTACCCCACCGTCAAAAAAGTAAGTTACGTGAGCGTATTTTTCGGTTTCTGCTATTCTTAACTGATTAAGATTGTTTTCTGATAAATATTTTCCTAACGTATTATCTAAGCTTTGATGATTAAATGCATGCGGACAAGTAACACTATTTACAACTGGCATCATGGTTAGCACGCTTAAGTTTTTAAATACCTTTACATCATCTAGCGGGCTTTCTTTTGGATTCGTTATTGCCGTAAACATCTCTCTTAGTCTATCTGGCCTAAAGTTAAAAGTTATAACACCATCATTATCATTTAGCTTTCCTTCGTTTACTAAGGCTGGCACAACAAATTCATCAGTAATACCATTTTCATAACTTTTTTCAATAACTTCTTTTGGGCTATTAAACTTTGGTGCATTATTATAAACAATGGCATCATATGCCTTTTTTAACCGATCGTAGTTATTATCTCTATCCATCGCATAATATCTTCCTGATATCGTAACTATTTTGCCAATACCAGTTTCTTTTATTTTATCTTGTAGTATTTTTACATACGTGTAACTACTTTTTGGATCAACGTCTCTTCCGTCTAAAAATATGTGATAACAAACGTTTTTAACACCATTTTCTTTTAGCATGTCTATTAGTGCCATTAAATGATTAACGTGTGAGTGCACGCCGCCGGATGATAAAAGCCCCATTACGTGAAGGTTAGAATTATTTTTTTTAACGTGATTTAAAACGTTTAATATATTTTTATTTTGAAAAAAGCTCTTATCTTCAATTGCCTTGTTTATTAGCTCAAGTGGCTGATAAACGATTCTACCCGCTCCTATGTTCATGTGACCTACTTCACTATTTCCCATTTGTCCTTTTGGAAGACCAACCTTCTGACTACTTGCCTCTAAAAGGGAGTGTGGAAAATTATTCCATAAATAATCAAAAGTAGGTTTATTAGCGTTTTTAAAAGCATTTCCATCAGTTTCTTCTCTTATTCCACAACCATCTAAAATACATAATACTAAAGGTTTTTTCATATCATCATCTCCTTTTTTATTATAACAAAAAAAGGAGCTTATTAAAGCTTCTTTTATGTACTTTTTTTACGTTTTACTAAATAAATTATAAGAGATGCTATTGCAGACACACCAAAGATGCAAGCCCCTATTATATAAAAAATCTGATATGACATAGGTTCAACTAATTTATAATAAACTACATAGCTATCATTCTTTAATTTAAATTGTTCTGTTTCTAAATCAGTTATTTGCGAATTAATGTCACTTGCTTGATTTTGGCAGCTTGTACTATTAGAAAACCAATTTGGATCACTCATATCAAGAGCGCTACATTCTTCTTGTTTTTCATTGTATTTTTTCTTTAATTCTTCTAATTCTTCTTCAATTTCGGTATATCTCTCGTTTGCTTTTTCATATTTTTCATTAGATTGTCTTTGTGCTTCCTGTGCATTCATCTCGTTAATTTTTTTAGCATCATTTTGCTTATAAAAACCAAAAGCCACAAACAAAACTGATATTAATATGCCCACTAATAATATAATTAACCATAAAGGTATTCTTTTTTTACTTTTTTCCATATTCTACTCCTATTAAATATATATTATTTTAATTGATAGTCTCATCCATTATCTCATTAAAAGTACTTTCTACTTGATTATACATCTTATCAGCTCTTTCGTTCGCCTTAAACATGTTACTAAATACAAGTATAAAAACTATAATTACCATTAAAAATATAAATCCGATAAAACATAAGTAACCAATACCTATACCTTTTCCTACATTTAGTATTTTTTTTCCAGTTTTCTTCATTTTCTCTTTATTTTCGGGCTTTGAAATATAGCTTTTTGCGGATTTTATTCCATCATTTAAAGTACCCTTAATTTCATCATTTAAAGAATTATTAACATATTTTTCATCTTCTGGAATGAATTTTTCATCAACACCAACATATTGTGCATCTTTTTTCAATATTACACCTCCTGTTCTAATACCACTGCTGTTCCACTAACTGATACTATCAACATCAGCGCGTTACTTTGGCCAACACTAGCAGATTCAACATCAACTTTTACCCCAATAATACCATTTGCACCTATTTTACTGGCACGTTTCATCATTTCACTAATTGCATCAGCTCTTGCGTTAACCAGCTCTTCTTCATATTCTTCTGCTCTACCACCAATAAAATTAGTAATACCAGCAGTAAAATCCTTTATAAAATCTATTCCAACTATTGCTTCTCCAAAAATCACTCCACGATATTCTTTTATTACTTTATTATTAATAGCATCCGTCGTTGATATAAACATCTACCTTCCTCCTTTCACAATTAATATATCATAAAAAGAATTTTATTACAATGTATCTTAACAATATATACATTATTAATTTATAATGGAATTCAAAAACTTATAATAAATCTTTATAATTTATACATAAATAATATTAGGAGGTTTTAGTATGACTTCAATGGAATTAGTTGGTTTAAACACGAAATGGTACCGGTATCAAAATAACATTACCCAGGAACAATTTGCAAATAAAACCAAATTCAAAATGGCTTATATAAGTACCATAGAAAATGGTGATGCTAATTTAACTTGTAAAAATATTGATTTTATCGCTAAAGCTTTTAACATAAAACAAGAATTACTTTTTAATGAAGAAACCGCCGTTAAAGCAAAAAAACTACCAAATAGAGTTGATATGTATTATAAATATATCTCAAAATAAAAATATTTTTTCAAAACATAAAAAAGACGTTTCTTATATAGTAAAACGTCCTTTTTTATAATTTAAAATTTATACTAACCTTGTAATAATTTCTGCAATAACACCTGATAAAGCGCCTATTAAATATAAAGTAACAACTATTTTTACGTTTTCTTTTTTATTTTTATTTACCTTAAATAAAATGGCTAAAGCAACGCCGCTTCCGGTTAATAAACCTGCTAGACACGATGCAAAAGATATTGCACCACCTAAGTATAACTCGGTTAAAATAACGCTTGCCGCACAGTTAGGAATAAGACCAATAAGACTTGATATAAAAGGAGCAAAAAAACTATCTTTTAAGAATATCTCACTTATTTTTTCTTCACCAAAATAGTGCATACCAGCACTTAAGATTAAGTTTACTATTAAAATAAACATCGTAATGTTAAGCGTATGTTTTACGGAAGATGTAATAATGCCATGTGAACAATGACAATGCTCTTTTTCACAAAAATCCTCTATTTCATAATTATCGTTTTTATGTTTTTTCCTTAATATAAAATCTATTAAAAAACCAAATACCATTCCAATTATTATTTTTATTAATAAGAACTTAAAAATAACACTTACACTAGCTCCCTCTGAAATAAGTATAGGAAGCATTTCATCAGAAGTAGACAAATAAATTGCAATTAGTGTTCCAACCGAAATTATTCTTGTTGCGTACAAATTAGTTGCCATCGCTGAAAAACCACACTGCGGAACAGCTCCTAAAAGACTTCCAAATAAAGGACCAAGTTTACCAGCTTTTTTTATTTTTTCTTTTCCTTTTTTATTAAACTTATGCTCAATAAATTCCATTATTAAAAAAGCAACAAATAAAAAAGAAACTATTTTTATAGTATCTAAAATAGCATCTATAATAACTTCTTTCATAAGAATCCTCCTTATATAGGAACTAAACAAATAGATAATAGCATATTTTAATTTAATATGCAACAAACATAATGTCTCTTTAATCAAACATTTTCATATTATATTTTGAAAGGAGTTTTTTGTATGAACAATAACGGAAATTGTTTTGAGGATAGTAACATCGTAAGAGAAGCAGTTGAACAAATGAAAAACAGAAAAAACTGTTGCTGTCCTAGATTCATACAAGGTCCTACCGGTCCTACCGGACCAACCGGACCCGCAACTGTTGCTGTTGGATTTACCACAACTGGCATACCAGGAAGTGACGCCACCGTAACTAATAGTGGAACAAGTGGTGCAGCCGTATTAAACTTTACCATTCCTGCCGGTGCAACCGGGCCTACTGGTGCAACGGGAGCAACCGGGCCTACTGGACCTAGCGGTGCAACCGGATCTACTGGGGCAACTGGACCAACGGGTGCAACCGGACCAGCAGGTACAGGAGCAACAGGCGCAACCGGACCTACCGGAGCAACTGGTGCAACAGGCGCAACTGGACCTACCGGGGCATCACCTACAATAACAATAGGAACCGTTACAACCGGAACACCAGGAAGTCAAGCTACAGCTAGTATAACTGGTACAACACCAAACTTTTTCTTGAATTTATCAATACCAGCTGGAGCAACTGGACCTACTGGAGCAACCGGTACTGCCGGAACTATTGGTGCGACCGGACCTACCGGGCCTACTGGTGCAACAGGTGCAACTGGTCCTACCGGAGCTACTGGTGCTGCCGGAACTATTGGAGCAACCGGGCCTACCGGACCTACTGGTGCAACAGGCGCAACTGGTCCTACCGGACCAACGGGACCTACTGGGCCAACAGGCGCAACTGGTCCTACCGGAGCAACCGGAGCTACAGGTGCAACTGGACCTACCGGACCAACGGGACCTACTGGACCAACAGGACCTACCGGACCATAATAATAAAATTGGTAAGCTTCTTTTGCTTACCTTTTTATTTATCGGGATGTTAAAAATTTAAACGAGGAGATTTATTTATGGGAAAATATAAAGTAGCCGTTTATGCCATTTGTAAAAATGAAGAAAAATTCGTTAAAAGATGGTATGAATCGGTTAAGGAAGCTGATGGCATTTTCGTTTTAGACACCGGTTCAACCGATAATACCGCAGAAGAATTAAAAAAACTAGGAGCGAACGTAACAATTAAAAAAATCGAGCCTTGGAGGTTTGACGTTGCAAGAAACGAGTCTTTAAACCTTGTACCGGAAGATTATGATATATGTGTGTGCATTGACATAGATGAAGTAATAAGTAAAGGTTGGAGACAAAAACTAGAAAACATTTGGAAAAATGGTGTTAATCACGTAAGGTATAATTATAACTGGTCACATGACGAAAATGGTAATCCAGTAGTTAATTTCTACATTGAAAAAATTCACGCAAGGGAAGGTTTTCACTGGGTACACCCGGTTCATGAAGTATTAGAATTTACCGGTGATAAGGAAGTTTGGGCAACAACTGATGAATTTACCGTAGACCATTTTCCGGACGATAATAAATCAAGAAGTAGTTACTTACCTTTATTAGAATTATCAGTAAAAGAAAGTCCAGAAGACGATAGAAACATGCACTACCTAGGAAGAGAATATATGTTTTATGGTAAATATAACGAAGCTATTGATACTTTAATTAAACACCTTAACTTAAAAAGCGCAACTTGGAAAGACGAAAGATGTGCATCAATGAGGTTTATTGCAAGATGTTATAAATACTTAAAAAGATATGATGAAGCTAGAATGTGGCTTGATAAGGCGATAAATGAAGCTCCATATCTAAGAGATCCTTACATGGAAAGAGCTTTATTAGAATATGAACTAAATAACTGGGAAAGTGTTAAAAAATACTGTTTAGAAGCTTTAAATATAAAAAAGCATGAAAAGTCATACATTAATGAACCATTTAGCTGGAATTATACGGTTTATGATTTACTTTCAATTGCGTACTTTAATTTAGGTGAATATAAAGACGCATTAAAATATGTATCTGTTGCACTTGATATGGAACCTAATGATGAAAGACTACTAAACAATTATAAAATTATTAAAGAAAAAAATGGCTCTATAAACTAGAGACATTTTTATTATCTTATAAAGTTAGTTGAAATTCTTTTTTCTTTTATGGGTTTTTCTATTCCACTTTTTTTCCCGGATTCAATGGATTTTAATATCCATGCCATGTTATTTGCAAGAGTTCTCATGGTTTGAAGTCCTTCTTCGTCTTTTAAAGCTTCTTCTTTATTGTTTCCATGTATTTGATTCCAATACTGGCTTCCAACAACAATCATGTTAGTAATTGTAAAATACTTGTTTAGATCATCAAACGTTGTAGCAGCGCCTCCTCTTCTACAACTTACAACGCATGCTGCTGGTTTATACTCAAAAGCATAACTTTTCCCATAAAAACACCTATCCATAAATGATTTAATAAAGCCTGTTGGTCCGGCATAATGAACGGCTGAACCGAAAACAAATCCGTCAGCTTTTATAGCCTTTTCTACAAATTCATTTACTTTATCATTAATAAAACATCTTTTCGTTTTAAAGCAAACACCACACCCAATGCATCCTGAAATTGGTTTATTACCTATCCAAAATATTTCTGTTTCAATACCATTTTTATTAAGCGTTTTAGAAACTTCTTCTAATGCTAAGTTGGTTGCGCCATCTTTATGCGGGCTACCATTTACTAACAATACCTTCATTTAAATCACTCCTATATCTTTTAAGTTTGATAATATATACTCGGTTGATGTATTAATAAATTTATTTACTACGTTCGTATCAAATAAATAAGGTTTATTTTCTTTTGAATTTTCTATTATTATGCCGGCCTGGTTAATTATTATATCAATTTTATCCATTGGTATTTCTTTTATAATGTTTTTAAACCTAGGTATTTCTTCATAGAAAATGCTTAAATCAAGATTATATTCATCGATTAATTTTATGTTTAAGTTAGTGTAGTCGTTATAAAAATAATCTCTTTTTTTACTCTTTTCTACTACTTCTTTTGTTCCATCTAATTTATATATAACGCCGTTTTGATAAAAATCTGGTTCGAAATATTTAAACCATAAATAGTCAGTATATAAATGAATATAATAACCCAATACGAAATCATCGTTTAAATCTTTTTTATATAAAGATAAAAATTTATCTAAATCGGGTAATGATTCATTGGTTTTTTGAAAATGAGAAGTTTTTTTATTTAATCCAACTTGTTTTGCTATGTCAGGTGCGATACTTCCAATCAATAACGATTTTCTATGTTTTTTTAAGGCTTTATTAAGTTCACTTGCTACCGCAATATGTATCATACTACTTGCCATATTATCAACTCTCCTTTATAATTATAACATGCTTTTTAATACATATAATTAAATAAATTTAGAAGGTGTAAACATGAATAATAATCCAATATGTTTTTTTGATTCCGGAATCGGCGGTGCAACGATATTAAAGGAAGTAATTAAGTTGTTGCCTTATGAAAATTACGTTTATTACGCAGACAGCATTAATAATCCATATGGCAATAAAACAAAAAATGAGTTATTTAAAATAGTAAGTAACGTTGTTGATAACTTGCTTGAGTATAATCCTAAGTTAATTGTCTGTGCTTGTAATACCGCAACTGCTATGGTACTAAACGACATAAGAAAAAAATACAAAGACATAATATTCGTTGGAACAGAACCTGCCGTTAAGGTTGTACATGATAAATACCAGGATAAAAAAACAATTGTAATAACAACCAAAGGTACCGGTGAAAGCAAAAGATTTAAAAAATTATTTAACGATTACAAAACCAAAAACTGCACCTTAGTTGAAGCACCTCTTTTAGCAGGTCTAATAGAAAATAATAAAGACCCATATCCATATTTAAAAGAATTGTTAAAAGGTTATAAAGATATAGACATAGTAGTACTTGGTTGTACACATTTTCCGCTTGCTAAAAATGCGATAAAAATGGTACTTGGTAAGGTTACTTTTATTGATGGTAGTATTGGCATTGCTAACAGGATAAAAAATCTTTTAAAAGATAATTTAAACCTTAACGGCGGTAATATCAAAATAATTTCTACGAAAGATGACGTTAGTAAAATAATATTAAAGATAATAAATAAAAATTATTAAATAAAATATCCTATAATTGTATAACATAAGAGAAGAAAGTAGCTTAACCAGTTGGTTTCCATTTGTTTTTTTCAATTGAAAAACGAGGCTAGCCTAAACTAACCTTGTTTTTTTATATACTTAAAATAATAACTAGTGCTATTATGAGCAATAATATGATAATTAACTTCCAAGGAAATTTTATCACCTTCTTATTTTTTAATATTTTAAAATAATTTTCTAAATTATCAGGTGAATAATAAAATCCATGACAATTATCATCAAGCTTATGTTTATCTATTGGAATCATACCCATTTTCTTAAGAATCTTTATACCACTATCAGATACCGCTTCTGCAAATAAATACGTTATGTTTATTCCACGTTTTTTGTTTTCTAATAACCAATTGGAAAACCTTTTTAGTAACATAACCAACGCCTTAGTTCCTCTATAATTTTCATCTAAAGCAATAGTATATATATACAATATATTATTACCGATTCTTGGGCCAATGTTATTAAGTTTTCTAAAATCTCCACTACCAATATATTCTTGTTTTTGCTCCTCGGTTATAAATATACAATTGATATAACCAACACATTTATCTTTATCAATTAAACAAAATAAACCTTCTTTACTTTTTTTATACAAGGAACTTATATATTCAGAAGAAAGTGAATATTCATCTGAAAAACATTTTTTATCTAGTTCTAACATTTGAGAAAATACTTCCTTATCAACCTCATTACCACAAAGCACCTTGAATCTAAACTTCATATTATCTACTCCTTATTAATTATACTTTTCTTAAATTTTATACCCTGTAATTTAATTAATCTTTTAATAACTTACACATGTTTTGATACGTATCTTGTGCATCTAAGCAAGTATCTATTAGATACCTAGAATCTTTTTCATATTCTTTTAATCCTCTAATATAAAATGATTTGTTTTGATCTAGAATAATAAATGGAAAAATATTATTTTTTAAACACTCTTTAAACATAATTATTCTTCCCACCCGGCCGTTACCATCTCCAAAAGGATGAATTCTCTCAAATATAACATGAAATTTTATTATATCTTCTAAACTAATTTTATCCTTATTGTTATACCAATCTAAAAGATTATCTATATCTTTTTCTACGTCTTCTGGTTTTGATGTTTTAATCACGTTTATGGTTCCAATTATATTAGGCGAAGTTTTAAAACCTCCAACATTATACTTAGGATTAGATTCGTCAGACGTATCTTTTTTTAAAATCACGTTCATCTTTATAATCATATCTTTTGATAAAGATTCATTTATATTATCAATGATATAGTCAAATAACCTAAAATGATTTCTAGTTTCTATAGCATCATCCGAAATAAGTATTTTGTTGCTTTGAGAAGTTGATGGCTCATAATCGAAAATAGCCTTTGTGTCTTCTTTGCTTATCTTACTTCCTTCAATCTTGTTAGAATTATAAGCAAAAGTAACTTGTGATGTATGATATATACCACCTTTTATTTTATTAGCTTTTTCTTTCACTAAAATATTTTTTAACTCACCTATGTTCAAACACCATCACCCGCTTAATTTATATATAAATTATACTATCTTTTTTAGAAAAAAAGATATATCATAGGTATTTTAAATATTTAACGACGTAATTATTTTTTTTAGTATTTTTTACTATTCCAGCAAATTTATACTTACCATATTTTCTTATGCTAAATACATCATTTTCTTTAAGTACGTATGAGTTTTTATTCATAACTTCATAATTAACAATAACTTCTTTATTTTTAATCTTTTCGATTGCTTTAGCTCTCGATGAGTTTATGATGGATGATACAACACTATCAATCCTAGCGCTAGATACTATTACCTCATGTTTTTCATATGTCCTTTCATAATTACATAATAAAACTAAAGGGACTTCTTCTAATGATATTTTATTTTTTCCTATCATAGTTAAATTGTCCTTTATAAAATCAGCAAGCTCGCTTGATACATATACATAAAAACTTCCTTCATATAAAACTATATCGCCAAAGTATGATGAGTCTATGTTAAGAGCAAATAGGCTTCCTAAAATATCTTGATGTCTTACTTTTTCCACAGTATTAATCTTAAAAAGTCTAACTAAAGGAACTTTTCCTGTGTATAACATTACTTTTTCACTATCCTTGTATGGATAATATATGTTATATTCATTTTTTTTTAGTTTTGACGTAACTAACTTAAGTTCTCGTCCATCTAAAAATAGAGTATTTCTACCACTTTTAATTTTTTCCACAGCATTTTTAATTTTATAAATGTCAGATTTCATA
>CASEJU010000007.1 GCA_949288335.1 uncultured bacterium
CTAAAGATGAGGTAAGAAAAATTGCAAGTGATGTTGGACTTGTTAATGCTAACAAAAAAGATTCAACTGACGTTTGTTTTATAACTAGTAATTTTAAAAATTATATAAACGATGCTATTAAGGATAATAAAGGTGACGTAATAGATATTACTTCAATGAAAAAAATAGGAGAGCATAACGGATTATCAAGGTTTACCATTGGTCAAAGAAGAGGCCTTAACATCGGAGGCGCAAGCGATAGAATATTTGTTGTTGGAAAAGACATAGATAAAAACATTTTATATGTTGGGGTGGGAAGTAACACTGATTACTTATTATCTGATTCATGTATTTTAGATAATGTTAACTTATTTAATGATGATATTAATGGTGATAATCTAACGGCAAAATTTAGGTATAGACAAACCGAAATTCCAGTAAATGTAGAGAAAATTGATGATAAGTTATTAGTTAAATATGATAACGTTAAATCAGTTACACCAGGACAAATATGTGCTATTTATAAAGGTGATGAGTGCATCGGTGGAGGTGTAATACGAAAGGTTATGAAAGATGGTAAAAAATTATGGTATTTATAAAATCATAATTTTTTTAATTTGTGTAATTTATACAAAAATAGAATTTTTGATATTACAATATTACAAAAAATTGTAAATTATTATATAAAAACTTAATTTTTGTAAACAAAATGATGTAGAAAGTCATTTTGCATTATATTTTTATATATGATAATATGCCTTTGGAGCATTTATAGTTTGGGTGTCAGCCTTCTAAACCAAAAGGAGTAGGAGGTGATAGATGAATGAAAAGACGAATCTTTGTGATCAAAGTATTTCGCTTTATCACCATCATTTTATCACTCTTATTAGCAATAATAATAGTAATAAAAAAATGACACCAGCTTTAAGCTAGTGTCAACACAATGAAAATTGGGTTGGCATTCAAATAATATGAATGCTC
Source organism: uncultured bacterium (assembly GCA_949288335.1). Taxonomy (GTDB): domain Bacteria; phylum Bacillota_I; class Bacilli_A; order RF39; family UBA660; genus Aphodocola. The sequence goes on from CASEJU010000007.1 coordinate 961, forward strand.
CACTTTTATTTTATGAGGTTTCCTCATCTACATACATAATAGCATAAATTTAATTAATAATCAATTCTTTAATTTTATAGTATAATAGTTTTAGTAAAGGGAAGGTTATATGGAAGTAATAAATTATTTTAGTTATAATTCAGTTGTTATTTTATCATTCTTTTTTATATCACTTTTTGCACTTATACTAAATTATATAACTAAGGGAAAGAGTAATATAACATTATTTTCTTCTTATAGAAGTAACATGCTTAATCCAATCACGTATGTAAGACTATTTACTCATATATTTGGTCATGCTAATTGGGGTCATTTTATGAATAACTTTTTATACATCTTGCTTATTGGACCAATGGTGGAAGAAAAGTATGGTAGCATAAACTTAATTATAATGATACTTGTAACGGCAGGAGTAACGGGCATTATAAACTCACTTTTTTCCAAAAAAAGAATACTAGGTGCAAGTGGCATAGTATTTATGCTTATTATTTTAAGTTCATTTGTTAACATAGAATCAGGAAAAATTCCAATAACTTTAATATTAATTTGCATATTCTACGTTGTAAACGAAATAATACAAGGAATTTTTAAGAAAGATGATGTATCACACATGGGGCATTTAATTGGTGCGGTATGTGGATTTATTTTTGGGTACTTTATATTTTAATCCTTAATTTTTAAGTATTCATTATATAATTTTTCATCAATGCCTTTCGGACAATATAAAGGTGACGAGGAAGGGAGGTATAAAGCTTCCTTTTTTGTTTTATTAAGTAAGTATTTATTATATAAGTTATAAGCTTTTTTCCCTAAGGTAAATATCTTTTTAACGTTTGTTTCTTTTAATAATTTATTTATGTTATTTACTTTTACGTTACTAATAGAAGAGTCACTAGAAGCCGTTATGTAGCATGAAGCTATAACGTCCCATAACGCTATTTTATGCCTTTTTAAAAAGTCTTTTTTATCGTCTATGGTATTTGGTAAATCTTCATCATACACTTTCGCTAGAATCTTCCAAAACCTATTTTGTGGATGCATGTAATAAAACTTTAGTTCCCTTGATTTAACCGATGGCATACTTCCTAATATTAAAACCGTAGAATCCGCGTTATAATATGGCTCTAATTCATGATATACTTTCTTTTTTTGCATCAATATCACTTCCTAATAAATTCTTACTATATTAAATATAACATATTTTTGGTATAATAAATTTACGAAAGTAGTTATGTTAAAATGTTCTGATATTTATGATAATCTTAAAAGAATTATAAAATTTTTTTAAATAGCATAAGAAATGAAATATCAAAAATATATATTTTTAACAAATCCAGAAAAAGAGGAATTAAATAATATGCAAGACGTTTTATTAAGTAAAAAAGAAAACTTAAAAAAGTTAAATAAAAGCTATGATAGACTTCAAAAGAAATATGGTGCAAGAAAGCTTGATTCAATATGTAATGGTGGAAAAATAGATAATCCAGACATTTGCTTTGTATTTATGAATCCAACAGGAAGAAACATCGCATCTTTAAAAACATGGACAGGAGTTAAAGCTCCTTGGCTTGGTACTAAAAACATTTGGAAGTTATTTAATAAAGTGGGTTTAATGGATGATGGTGTGTATAACGAAATATTATCTAAAAAACCAAAGGATTGGGATTATTCATTTGCAAATAAAGTTTACAAAAACGTAAGTGATAATAATTATTTCATAACTAACTTAGGTAAGTGCACACAAATTGATGCAAGACCTTTACCTGATGACGTGTTAAGAAGTTATTTGAAATTGTTATTAAAAGAAATAGACATAGTAAAACCAAAGGTAATAATAACCTTTGGTAATCAAGTAAGTTCTATCGTACTTGATAAAAAAATATCGGTATCAGAAAATAGAAAAACATATTATGAAAAGAAAATAAAAGGTAATACTTATAAGATATTTCCTGTTTATTATCCAGTTGGTAATGGTATATTTAACATGAATAAATCCATAGAAGACATAAAATGGATAATTGATCAATTTGTAAAATAAATTATTGTTAATTGACAATTACTTATCTAATTATGAAAAGGATGTTATTTTAAAATAAACATAACTATAAAAAAATCAGGATTGTTATTTCCTGATTTTTGTGTATATACTTTGCTATATATTATTTTTAATCTTTTTTACTTTACTCATTTAATATTTTATTAGCTGAATAAATTATTTCTTTTGAAGTTCTAGAAAGTTTATCAATTATTATTTCCTTTTTTCTTTTTATAAATTCAATAATTAAATCTATCATAAGTGTAATTATTATTGTTAAAAGGTATGTTAATGTCGTTCCTAATATTTCATTATTTATAAATAATTCATAGTGTAAAATAGTTTTTAAAAAAGCACCATGAAATAGATAAATAATTAAAGTTTTATTTCCAATGTTTGCTAAAATGGTTTTCTTTTTCGGTATTATATTTAGTATAAAACCACTAAATACAAAAGAAAAAAAATATATCAAACATCTTTTTAAAAAGCATTCTGTTGGATTTGCATAAGTAAAGTAATTGTATTTTAAATATGTATCTTTAAATAAGAAAAAGTCTTGATTAAATAAAAACCAAATTGTTATGATAATTGAAAGTACTAAAAATATGTTTTTATTTTTCTTTATTTTTTCAAATAACTTTATATCACTTGCATAATATCCTAAAACAAAAAATACAAATAGGGTAATTGTTCTTTGAAGTGATAAAACGTTTGTTATTACACTTAGAAAACCACTTAAAAGACCAAAAAGTAAACTAATTATAAAAACATATTTAAATTTAAATTTTCTAAATACATATTCCGATAAATAAAGAATTGCACAGGTAAGTAAATACCATAAGGTGAACCTAGGCGTTATAATGCTTTTAAAAGGTGACATTATATTTAATACAAATGCGTAATACAAAGTTGCTAAAACTTGTGCTATAGCAAATATAATAAACATTTTTAAGGCTCTTTTAATTGGGCTTTTTTTACTTTTTCTTGCAAAAAAGCCGGTTACAAAAATAAAAAGTGGAATAATAAAAAATAAAAATATTTTAAACCAATCACGACTAAAACCATAATATTTAGAACATACCCCTAAAGTATGTGTTAAAATAACAAGTAATATTAAAAGTCCTTTAATATTATCAAAATAGAAAATTCTTTTCATTTGTTTCACCTTAATTAATTGTAAAACTAGAAAATGTCATTTTAATGTGGATTTAAAAAATAGCTTTATAATCAAAAGATATTTGTGAAGGTGAGAAAATGTTATTGCTTGCTTTTTTAAAAGTTTAATAAATGTTATAATTGATTATAAGATGGGTTTAGCTATATAAATAATAAAAGGAGGTATAAAAATGGGAATAATAAAATCAGCAAGTGGAAGCTCTGCTTGGAGAGGACTAGATTATTATAAGAATAAAAAAGTTGTTAATTATAAGAAAATAAATGAAAACGAATATGAAGGAGAAGTACTTGGAAGTGGAAATAAAAAATATAAAATTTTATTAAACATAGAACATCCAAGAAGCTCTAAGTGTAATTGTCCGCATGCAAGTGGTAAAAAAATAGTTTGTAAACACATGGTTGCACTTTATTTTACGATATTTCCAAAAGAAGCCAAGAAATTTGAAGAAGATGCCGAAAAAGCAATGTTAGAATATGAAGAATATCAAGAACAACTATATGATAACGTAGAAAAACAAATTTATTCTATGTCACAAGGTGAGTTACAAGAAGCGCTACTTGATGTACTTAATATAGCTCCTGAATGGGTATATGAAAGATTTGTAAGAGATTACATAGAAAGATAAGAAAATAAACTTATCTTTTTTAATTTTTATAGGGGAATTTTAAAAGTTTTGCCTAATAATTAATATGAGGAGGTGATAAATATAAAGTTTAATAAAAATATAAACGGGTTTCAAAATGAGTTAGAAATTTGTGATGAACTAAATAATAAATATGTTTATGAACTTAATCCAATGTATAGAAGTTTTATTGAAGATTTGTTTAGCAATATAAATGATTATAATTTGATAAATTGTGTAATAGATGACTCTAGCAAAAAACATGATATTATTATTTCAATAGAAAATGAAAATAGATATGTTAGTATAAAAAAAGGAATAAAAAATTCAATTCATGTTGAAGGAATATCTAGCTTTATTCATTTTCTAATTCAAAATCATGTAAAAAAAGACGTTGTAATAGAATATCTCAAATATCATTATGCAGATGGTTCTACTAATGGCACTGGTATAAACAGATTATCAGCTGAAGAATATAAAAAGAATAATCAAGAAAAAATAGATATGATTAATCTTGAAATTAATAACGAGTATTTACTTATGAAGGTTATTGAAAGATTTGTATTAAAAGGTAACATAACATAAGTGATAAAACGATAGATGCAATATTATTTGGGGTTAATGATGATTTTATTTGGATTAAGAAGGAAGATATTATTAAGGTTATTTTATCTAAAAAAGATGTTTATTCTAGCGCTGTTCATTTTGGACCACTTACAATTCAACCATTGGATAGATGTTTGAATCGAAATCCAAAATACGAAAAAAGGCGCTTTTGCATACAAGTTAAATGGTATAACTTAGCCGATGATATAATTGAAAATATGAATGAACGTTATATGACTCAATCTTTATATAAAAACGAACCGCATCATTCCTAAGCTGTATACGGGAGTAACAAGTATAAAAAAACAGACTAATTATTAGTCTGTTAACTTTTATATGGAGC
>CASEJU010000008.1 GCA_949288335.1 uncultured bacterium
AGACATAATCGATACTGGAAAAACCCTCAATTATTTAGTACCTTACTTAAAGAAGGAAAACCCAAAAAGTATAAAAGTATGTACCCTTTTAGATAAACCTTCTAGAAGAGTCGTACCATTTAAAGCAGACTATACTGGCTTTGAAATTGAGAATAAATTTATTGTTGGTTACGGGCTTGATTTTAATCAAGATTACCGGAACCTACCATTTATTGGATACATAGAAAAATAAATATAGTTATTAGTCTTGATTATTAAACAAGGCCGCACTTTTTATGGTATTACTACCATATTTTTCATTTATTTCATCCACGGCCTTTTGAACCTTATCTCTTTTTTCAATCTTACCAACTTCTTCAAAAAGCGATATTTGTTCATAGCTTTTATCGGTTAAATCGCTTACTCTTAAACCAACAAGTCTTATTGGATCACCTTTCCACATACTTTTTAATAATTCACAAGCAATTTCATAAATGTCTTCATTAGAAGATATTGGATTAACTATTTTTTTTTGATGACCATACGTAAAAAAAACGTTATTTTTAAGCTGAACTGATATAACAGTAGCATATTTATTTTCTTTTCTAAGCCTTACTCCCACCATGTCCGACAGTTTTCTTAAGACACGTTTTAAATCAACGATGTTATCTACGTCTTGCGGTAACGTTGTTGAATGCCCAATTCCTTGATTTTTAGGAACTGGTCTTTCTACTTGGGAGTTATCAATTCCGTTTGCATATTCATGCATCATATTACCCATCGATTTAAAATATCTATTAAGCATGTTTTTATCCGCTTTAGCCAAATCACCTATCGTTTTTATACCAAGTTCATGAAGCTTAGCGCTAGATTGTTTACCAACCATGAATAAATCATCAACTGCTAAAGGCCACAGTTTTGTTTTTATCTCACTATTAAATAGAGTATGAACCTTATTAGGTTTTTCAAAATCACTAGCCATTTTAGCACATACTTTAGAGTTAGCAACACCAACGTTCACCGTAAAACCAAGGGTTTGATATATTTCATCTTTAATTTTATGCGCCAATTTAACGGGATCTCCAAACATCATTTTAGTACCACTCATATCCATAAAACACTCATCGATTGAGTATCTTTCGATAACCGGGGTATACTTACACAAAACCTTATAAAACTTATCAGAATACTCTTTATATTTTTCTTTATTTGATTGTACAACGAAGAGTTTATCTACTTTTTTTCTTGCCGTATAAAGCGGTTCCCCAGTTACAATTCCAGCTTTTTTAGCGGGAAAACTTTTTGCTAAAACAACTCCTCTTCTTTTTTTTTCATCACCACCGACCACAGCAGCTATCGTTCTTATATCTATTTTACTACCATTTTTTAACATCTCAAGCGCTGACCATGATAGAAATGCGTTATTTACATCAATATGAAATATTATTCTTTCCATTTCTATCACCTCTATTTATATTATACTAAAAAAAATCCCGTTTTGGGATTATTTTTTAAAACAAATGTACGCTACCGCAATAAGTAATACAACTAAAACGGATAAAATAATAATCAATATATAGTTATTATTTTTAGTATCTTTGGTGTTTATTTTAACTTCCGTGTTGCTAACACTTTCTCTTACTACTTTTAATACGCTTTCATCACAAATTTTATTTAGTAAATACATTGTTTCCTCGGTTGGGTTTCCTGGATTTTTTTCTTTTATTTCTTTATCTGCTAATATAAACTCTGGCGTCATTATTCTAATTTTTGTTTTAGCAAACCTTATCATTTTAATTACGCTACTTTTGGTAACAGAAGGAATAACTTTCTTTTTTAAACTTATTTTAGTTCCGTCTTTACTTATAGCATAAGTTTTTATGGTTAAATCATTATTGATAATTGAGTAAGGAAAAAAGCCTACCGTTGTTCCTTGGTATTTTATTTTAAAACCATAGTCTTCTTTAGAATATTTTTTAGAATCTGATATAATGTCAAATTCATACTCTTTTGTTAATTCTTTTATTTTCTTTCTTACTTCATCTGTCTTTTTATTTTTCATTAATATATAAAAATCAGAATGATACTCAAAAGATTCTTTTGCCGTGACTAAATAAGGAACTATACTTCCAGAGATTGCTATGTTGTTTGACATATCCTCATCTGATGTTAGTGTTAAAATAATATCAATTATATCATTATAGTTACTGTTCATATTATTCTCCTATTCATATTATACTTTAATTATATAACAAAGTTATTAAAATGCAATTAAAATTATAAATAATAATAAACAAAAAAAGGTGGTTAAATAATGAAACATGGTTTTTATCTTGATACCTAAGGCTGTTTCTAAAATTGTTGGGATAAAAATAATGCCAATAATAAATAAAGAATATAAAAATTTAATGTTTGAAGTAAAATAAAAATACTCAGCCGAGAAAAAAAGAATAATAAGTTGAACGATTAAATTAAACATAATATACTTTTTCATATTACATTATATGACATTTTTTTCATCTTGACATTGCTATTATAACTGTGTTATTATTTTTTTCGTTCGCTAAAAAAAGGAGATGACAAAAATTGACGATGCTAGATAAAGTTTATGCATCTTATTATGGAAGTAATGCGATGTTTTCAATAAACACTATGAAAATGGCAGTACCCCAAGATAAACTAAAAGAAATCATATCAAAAGAAAAAGATATGATTGCAAATCTAATAATTTCCGAATTAAAAGAAGTAGATAATTTCACAGAATTTTCAAACGCATTTTTTCTTGATGGTGAATTATTTCCTACGATTAGTGAAAAACTTGCTTTAAAAGGTAAAAATGCAACGCTTATTTCTCCTCACATTAAAAACAACATAAATAAACAAGGTTTATCTACAATAAGAACTAGTATAACCAAACCTTTTTATAATTATGATGAAATAATGTCTAAAAAATTAAAAGAAGATTTAAAAAACGTTGGGTGTTTTATTACAGAAAATAACTCTTCAAGACTAATGAACCATTATAAAACCTGGGCTGGGATAGGAATACCTTGTGTGTTTACGATATCTGGAGAACTTGGAAGACGGTTTAAAAATTACTCTGAAGAAATCGGAAAGATGTTTGATGATGCAACCGATAATAATCTTTTAGAATATAAAGTCTCATTTGATTATGATACTAAAACTAATTCGGTTGCTAAAATATATGTATTAAAAAGAAAAGAGAGGTAAAAACTCTCTATTTTAGTATCTTCTTTAAGTTTAAGCCAGCATTATATATATCTTTTTTGCTTAAATAATCATCGTTTTCATTAAGCATTTTTACCGCATCCTTAATGGTACAATCATTTTTTATAATTACGTCAACTATTTTAGCTTCAATTGAAAGGTTTTCTTTTTTTTCTATTTCAGGTTGATTACTAATTAAGACAACGTACTCTCCTTTTAAACTTCCAGAATCATTTTTCATGGTTTGATATACATCCTCTATTTTTCCGTGCACACAAGATTCGTGAATTTTTGTTAATTCAGAGCACACGGCAATCAAACACCCGGGTATTTCTTGTTTTAGTTCTTCTAGTAGCTTTAATATTCTTTTTGGTGATTCATATACTACCTTTGTTTTAATAGATGAGTTTTTTATGTTATTAAACATGTCTTTTCTTAATTTGTTTTCAGTTGGAACAAACCCATAAAAGGAAAAAGAAGTAGTATCTAAACCGCTTATTGAAAGCGCCGTAATAACCGCGGAACAACCAGGAACGCCAAGTACCTTTATACCATTTTCTAAAGCTTCTTTTACTAATATATATCCCGGGTCTGATATACAAGGTGTGCCCGCATCTGATACAAGAGCTATATCTTTGTTATTTTTTAAGTCTTCAATAACACTTATTGATCTTTGCTTTTCATTAAATTTATGATATGAAACCATTTTATTTTTTATATCAAAATGATTAAGTAACTTAATTGTTTGTCTTGTATCCTCTGCTAATATATAATCTACTTTTTCAAGCGTTTCAATTGCTCTTAAAGAAAAATCCTTTAAATTACCAATTGGAGTTGCAACAACGTATAAAACACCCATAAAATCACATCCTTTACTAATAAAGTATTATTTAAGTAAACTATTTTAATAAAATTATCCTGCTAACTAATGAAAATATATCATTAAGTTTATATTGTTGCATATTTTTTATGATATACTAGTAAAATCTTTATTTAAAGTTAATTTTACACGATAAATATCAATATCATCCATAAAACTTTTTAAATGTTATTTCTAAATTCTTAATACAAATTATTATAACATCAAAGTGTTAAAAAAACACCATTAAAGGTGTTATATTTAATAATTATTTCGCAGGAATGATTCTAGTTATCGTACCATCAGTATTTATTATTCTTTTTGATGTTTCTTCTGGATAAATAACCTTAACTTTTTTAGCTGGTATAATAACCGTATCATCAGTTTTCGCTACGCTCGCTAGGGCTTTATTAGGATTTTGAAAAGTAATAACCTGTAGTGGAGTTCTAGTAGTCAAAACGCCAATACCACAAATCAAAAACACAAAAATAAAAGCAATACCAACGCCTATTTTGCACCAAGAATCTTTTATTAATTCTTTATCCGCAAGACGAGGTCTTCCAACTGGGTTCTTATCCTCTTTCTTTGCCAAACTATCAACTCCTTTATCATAACTTAATTTAATATTATCACAAAAAATGTAATAATTAAAGTTTTTTTATCTTTACTTTACACTTTTTATATTATTATGTAACAAAAACTTTAAACTTATGCAAAAAATAGGATTAATTTAGCTTAATCCTATTTACTTAGTAATAATTAATTCATCATTTTTAACATCTACCAATAATACATCACCGGAAGTAACGCTTCCATCAATTAATTTTTTAGCAAGTAGCGTCTCTAAGTTTTTAGATAAAAATCTTTTTAAAGGTCTTGCACCAAAGTTATGATCATATCCGTTATTAACTATCCATGCTCTTGATTTATCGTTTAGCTTAATGGTTATTCTTTGGTTCTTTAATTTTTTGTTTAAATCATCTACTAACTTATCTAAAATCTCGTAAATAACGTCCTTTGTTAAAGCATTAAATACGATTATTTCATCAACACGGTTTAAAAACTCTGGTCTAAAGTAATTTTTAAGTTCGTTTTTGATAACGTCTTCATCTACGTTTCCATCAAGTACGTACTCACTTCCAACGTTAGACGTCATGATTATTATCGTGTTTTTAAAATCAACCGTACGTCCGTGACCATCGGTTATTCTTCCGTCGTCTAGTATTTGAAGAAGAATGTTTAAAACGTCTTTATGAGCTTTTTCTATCTCGTCAAACAAAACGATGCTGTATGGATTTCTTCTTACCGCTTCAGTTAACTGTCCTCCCTCATCATATCCGACGTATCCTGGAGGAGCTCCAATTAACCTTGCAACAGAGTGTGATTCCATGTACTCACTCATGTCGATTCTAACCATGTGTTTTTCATCGTCGAACAACTCATAAGCAAGTGTTCTTGCAACTTCTGTTTTACCAACACCGGTTGGGCCTAGGAAGATAAATGAACCAATTGGTCTATTTTCGTCTTTAATTCCTGATCTTGAACGAATAATAGCATCACTAACTAATTTTAACGCTCTATCTTGACCTTTTACTCTTTTTTTCATGTTTTCTTCAAGGTGTAAAACCTTTTCTTTTTCACCTTGTGATAATTTAGTAATCGGAATGTTAGTCCATCTTGAAATAACGGTTGCAATAGACTCTTCGGTTACTCGATCTGATAAGATTTTGTTTTCACTTTTATTTTTTAAATTATCAAGTTTTTTTTCAAGTTCTGGGATAACACCATGTCTTAGTCTTGCCGCAGACTCTAAATCATAGTTGTTTTCTGCCATTTCTAGTTTAAATCTTGCGTCTTCCAAATCTTTTTTAGTCTTTTTAATATCAGCTTGAACGGCTTTTTCTTTTTCCCAGTCGCTTCTTAACTTAGATTCTTCTTCTTTCATTTCTTTGATGTGTGCATCTAATTCTTTTACCCTTTGTTTACTAATATCATCTTTATCCTTTTTAATGGCTTCTCTTTCTATTTGTAGCTTCATTATTCTACGGGTTAAAGAATCAATGTTTTCAGGTACCGAATCCATTTGTACACGGATTGTTGCACAAGCTTCATCAATTAAATCGATAGCTTTATCAGGTAAAAACCTATCTGTTATGTACCTGTTTGATAAAGTTGCTGCCGCAACTAAGGCACTATCTGAAATTGATACACCATGATGAACCTCAAACCTTGATTTTAACCCTCTTAAAATCGTTATTGTATCAGATACGCTAGGTTCTTTAACCAAAACCTTTTGGAAACGTCTTTCTAAGGCACCATCAGATTCAATATACTTACGGTATTCATTTAAAGTCGTCGCACCAATACAGTGGATTTCTCCTCTTGCAAGCATCGGTTTTAACATGTTACCAGCGTCCATTGCGCCTTCTAATTTACCAGCACCAACAATCATGTGAATCTCATCGATAAACATAATGATGTTACCATCGGATTTTTTAACTTCATTAAGTACGTTTTTTAGTCTTTCCTCAAACTCACCACGATACTTTGCACCGGCAATTAGTGATGCCATATCAAGTTCCCAAATTGTTTTATCTTTTAAAGAACTTGGTACGTCGCCTTTTACGATACGCTGAGCTAAGCCTTCTATAATAGCCGTTTTACCAACACCAGGCTCACCAATTAAAACCGGATTGTTCTTGGTTTTTCGTGATAAAATACGCGTAATAGAACGTATCTCATCATCCCTACCAATTACCGGATCAACTTTTCCGTCCTTAACATGAGCAGTTATGTCCCTACCATATTTTTCTAAAACGTTTTCTTCCTGTTCAGGATTCATGTTAAACATAAATATCACCTCTTTCTTATATTAATAATACTAAATATAATTATGCATTACATCATGCTAACAGATACATTATATAGTATAAATTAGCACTTGTCAAGTGTGAGTGCTAATTTATTAAATAAAAAAAGAACTTACTTATTAAGTTCATCAAATAAATCATCTACTGAATTAAAAATTTTCTCATTTTTATTGGCACTATTAATAGCTTCATAAGTTTCTTTATTATATTTAGCTCTTGATTTATTAATTTTTATTTCATATAATACATCATAAACCATATCACCACGGTGAAGCCATCTTAATACCTGGTCTTCTGCACAATAATTAAAACCACCAAAATCTTTGCCACTTTTAGCAGTCGGGTTCCAGTTATTTGCAACATTAACCTTGTTTAATTTATATTTTAAATTTTTGTCTGCACCACTAGTATTGCCAAACATTACCTTTAAATATTTTTTACTCATCATTTAATTTTCCCTATTTAACAAATAATTTGCAAAGTCTATAAAAAGATCTTTATTAGAAACATCCATGTTATTAATTATTTCTATTCCCTTATTAGTGTACTTTTTAACTAATTCTTCTGCATTTTTTCTAGCACCTAGCTTATCAAATAAACAAGCAATTTTCATGCTTTCTTCTTTCGTAACCGAAGGATTACCATAATATTTTTCAATTTCTTTTAATTCTTCAGCGTTTGCATGGTCTATTGCATACTTATAGATAATCGTTTGTTTTCCTTCTTTTATATCATTTAAGGTCTTGCCCATTTTATTAGAGTCTTGATAGATTCCTAATAAGTCATCTTTTATTTGAAAAGCAATTCCTAAATTAGTTCCCATTTCTATTAGTTTTTGTTTATCCTCTTCTTTTGCACTTGCACTTGCGGCACCAATTAAAACCGGACCAATTATTGTATACCATGCGGTCTTATTAACGTATATGTCATAAATTATTTTTTCGCTCATAGTTTTATGATAAGAAGTTGATTTTAAAGGAAGCTCAACGTCTACTATTTCACCGTTTACCGTATTATGAAGTGTTTTAGAATATATTTTTACTATCTCTTCTTTTAATTCCTTGCTTATGTTTGCGTTATTAATTATTCTGTATGATATGAAAAATCCTAAGTCTCCTATGCATATTGCTTTAGATATTCCAATATGACCCGGGTATTTGCTATTAATAGTATCCATTCCGCGTCTTTTATCAGCTTCATCTATTATATCATCATGTATTAAGATTGCCGTTTGAAATATTTCTATCGCTGCTGCTAAATCAACGTAAGAATCATCATCTTTTCCAAATAACATAGCGCCTAATTTAATTAGGTACCCACGCACTCTTTTTCCAGACGAAGATAACCTTTTTAGTTCTTTTAAAGATTCTTTAATAAACTCATTATCTTCATACTTTTCAATTTCCTTATCTAAAATTTCATTTATTTTACGTTCTATTTTACCCTTGCTTACATCAAAAATATTTTTATTCATTTTAACATCTCCAAACATCGTACATAAATTATAACATATGATATAATTTGTTTCCACTATTGAAAGGACGATTTTATGGATTTAATAACTTTTGCAATAAGACTTTTTATTTGTTTTACCTTAAGCATTTTAATTGGGCTTGAGCGCCAACTAAGGCATAGAATGGTTGGTTTAAGAACTAATGTATTAGTATGTATTGGCGCCTTTTTATTTGTTTACCTATCATATGGAATAGACGTTAATGACAAAACTAGAGTTGCTGCTCAAGTAGTATCTGGAATTGGTTTTTTAGGCGCTGGCGTAATATTAAGAGACGGAAGCAAAATAAAAGGTTTAAACACCGCCGCTACTTTATGGTGCGTTTCTGCAATCGGCGTTTTATGTGCATCAGGATTAGTAGTTGAAGCAACGATAGGAACACTTTTTGTTTTGTTATCAAACATCATTTTAAGACTTTTCTCACAATATATTATGAACAAAGTAAAACAAAGTGCTAAAGAAAAGTACACCATAAGAATAAATTGCAAAAAGACAAAAGAAGAAAAAGTAAGAGCAAACTTCGCTAAAATAATAGATAATAATGACCTTGTTTTAAACAGTCTAGAAAGAAGCGAAATAACAGAAGAAGAAATAAAGCTTAAGGCCATCATAATAACGGGTGTTCCTACAAAAGTAGAGATGCTTATTAATAAAATCAGCTCCGATCCTGGGGTAGTAAGTATCACTTGGGAACACGAAAAAGTATCTAAAACTGATAATGAAGATTCTGATGAAGAGTAAGCTTTTGTTTCTTTTTTTTATGCCTTATGATATAATTTAAAATAGTAAAGAGGTATAAGATGAAAAAAGATAAGATAGAGTTTTATGATTTAGAACAAAGTAAAACAGAGTTTTTGTTTGAAAGCGATGCTGAAAAAGTAGCGCTAAAAGAAGCCGCCAAACCAAAAAGACCAAAAGTATATAAAAAAATAATTAGAAACTCCGTTGTTTTATCCGTATTACTCGTATGTGCTTTCGTTGGATTTAATAGTTCTCAAAGTAACAAATTATTTAAGCTTAACGCCTCTTTAATCAGTAACTCTTCAAATAATAAGCAAACAGAAGAAAAAATGAATGAAGCAAGTGAAAAACTTGAAACGATTAACGAAAACAATAAAAAATACGAAATAATAATTAATAAAGCAAACCCAATAACGGAAGCCGAATTAAAAAACTATGAACAAGTAGAAGTTTTAGATAATGCTATTACTGGTGTTAAAATAGAAAAAGAAACCTATAAAAATTATTTGAAATTAAAAGAGAATTTATTACAAAGAGGTTATTTTATAAACATTAGAAATGGTTTTAGATCTTTTAGTGAATCAGAAGAAATATATAATTCTTATAAAAACACTTATGGGGAAGATTATGCCGAAAAATACGTAGCTAAACCAGGTGTATCAGAGCACAACACCGGAATGGCATTTGATTTTATAATAACCCAAGATAAAACGTCTTTAAAAACAAACTATCAAAGTGATGAATACAGATACTTAGAAAACATCGCTTACCTGTACGGATTTATAATAAGATATCCAAAAGGAAAAGAATCAGTTACCGGTTATGAATATGAACCATGGCACTTAAGGTACGTCGGAGAAGAACTTGCTAAGTACCTAACCAAAAACAATTTAACGTTAGAAGAATATTATGAAACCAAAGAGTAAACACTTACCCTTTGGTTTTTATAATGAATTATAAAGCGTTTTAAATATCGAAAGATGCCTTTCTTCATCAAGTAATATTCTTGATATTAACTCTTTTATGTATTTATCTTTAATTATTTTTCTATGGTTTGTATAGGTCTTTATCGCGGTACTTTCAGATTTTATGTTAATTTCTAACATTCCTTTCAAGTCCGTTTCATAATCAACGTTAGTTGCACTCCACATTATACAATCACCGCGAGTAGATTCACAGGTTTTATAAACTGGTTCTTTGCCCAACAATTTTATTGTCTCACCCAACAACTCCAGGTGTTTCATCTCAACTTCAGCTATTTCTGCAATTATTTTAGCAAATTCCTTATTTTCTTTAAATTTGTCAAAATGCTGGTATGAGTAAAGCATAACCGCGGTAAGTTCACTTCCTCTACCAGCATAATCCTGACTTAGAAGATCTGCGTAATACGGATTTTTTTCTTCTACCATAACCTCAGGATAAGGTAAGTCTATTTTAACTTTCATTTTATCACCAATTAATTATATTCATAATAAGTGGCGTTTTTAACATATATATTAATATCTAAATAATAATGTTAGTACTAAATCAATAATCATAATTGTTCCAATTGTTAATGATAATGCAAAAGACCCGTTGTTACCCATTTTTTTAATTAGTTTATCAATTAATGGCACAACTAAATATATAAGCGCTAAAGAAGCAATAGCAAAGGTAAAAAGTGACCTAAAGCAGACGTATCCATCAATGTTTAAAAACAAACCAGTATAATCCCACCAGCGTCTATGGTATACCTCCCACATCCAAAGACCTGTTAAGTATTCAACTATGCCAGTTATAATAAACGAAAGTAAAAATACTAATATAGGTTGTTTTTTAAATCTATTTAATAGCAAATAAATTAAAAGAGCACCTACTCCATAAACCGGAAGATAAGGTCCGTATAAATATCCTCTATTTACTATTATTCCTTCGTCCACAAAATAAAATATTTCTTCGTATAACCATCCTATAAGGCAACCTATAAAAAATATTAAGAATAACTTACTAAAGGTTTTGGAAGACCATTTTTCTTTTACTACTTTTTTCATATATACTCCTACTACTATATTAAGATAATATCATTAAATCATATTTTTTCAAAGTAAATATTGATAATTTATAGCATTTTATGTTATAATTTACTTGCTTACTTTTAGGGGATTAGTTAAATGGTATAATAATGGTCTCCAAATTACTTGGATGCCTTGATATTATGAATTTCTAATCTCTATATTTTATAAGGTATTAATCTCATACAGGGGATTAGTTAAA
>CASEJU010000009.1 GCA_949288335.1 uncultured bacterium
CGTTATTTTTCTTAAGGTTCTTTTTTCTATATCCATTGTTGTTTCATTTAATTCTTCTGCGTCCATCTCACCTAAACCTTTCATTCTAGCTATTTCTGCTCTTTGACGAACGTTTTCTGGTAAGGATGCTAAATATGCATCTTTTTCTTTGTCATCCAAAACGTATTTACGTGTTTTACCATGCATTATTCTAAATAATGGAGGTTGTGCAGCATATACATGTCCCGCTTCAACAATTGGTCTAAAGAATCTGTAAAATAAGGTAAGTAATAATACCCTTATATGAGCACCGTCAACATCAGCATCGGTCATGATTATTATTTTGTCGTATCTTAACTTTGATAAATCAAATTCATCTCCAATACCAGTTCCAAAAGCAGTTATTATACTTCTTATTTCTTCGTTTCCTAAAGCCTTATCAAGTCTTGCTTTTTCAACGTTTAGTATCTTTCCTCTTAAAGGTAAGATTGCTTGTGTCATTGAATCCCTACCTTTTTTAGCACTACCACCGGCTGAATCTCCCTCGACTATAAAGATTTCTGATACTTTTGGATCTTTACTTTTACAATCTGATAATTTACCAAAGAAATTAGTAGTTGTTAAATCACTTTTTCTTGTTATTTCCCTTGCTTTTTTAGCAGCTTTTCTTGCTCTTGATGCTAAAAGTGCTTTATTAACAATTATTTTTGCATCTTCAGGATTTTCAAGTAAAAACTTTTCAAATCCTTCTGAAAATACTTTATCAGCAAGTTTTCTTACCTCAGAATTTCCTAATCTTCCTTTTGTTTGTCCTTCAAACTGTGGATTTGGATGCTTACAAGAAATAATCATGGTTAATCCTTCTTTAACATCATCACCCGTTAAAGACTCATCTTTTTCTTTTAAAATATTATTTTTTCTTGCATAACTATTAATAACACGCGTTAAAGCACGTCTTACACCCTCTTCATGAGTTCCACCGTCATGGGTATTAATATTGTTTACAAACGAATATATATTATCGTTATATCCAGTGTTATACTGTAAGGCAACTTCAAAAAATACCCCGTCTTCTATTCCTTGTAAGTGAATAATATCTTCATGAATAGGAGTTTTGCTTTGATTAATAAACTTTACGTACTCAGAAATACCACCTTCGTATAAAAAAGTATCTCCCGTTGTATCTTCTTCATCACGATCATCTCTTAAAGTAATTCTAAGACCTTTATTTAAAAACGCAAGTTCCCTTACCCTTACCTTTAAAGTTTCATAATCAAATATATCAGTATCAAAAATATCTGGATCTGGTTTAAAAGTTACCCAAGTACCAGTTCTATTTTCTTCACATTTTCCTACAATTTCTAACGGATGAGAAGTATGCCCACCGTTTTCAAACCTTATGTTGTAAATATTACCATTTTTATATACGGTAACTTCTACCCAGCGAGAAAGTGCGTTAACAACACTTGCACCAACGCCGTGTAATCCTCCAGATACCTTGTAGCCACCGCCGCCGAACTTACCACCGGCATGAAGAACCGTATAAACGGTTTCTACCGTTGATATTTTGGTTTTTGGGTGAATATCTACTGGTATTCCCCTTCCATCATCTTTAACAGTTACAGAATTATCTTTGTTTATAATTATTTCAATGTTGTTACAATAACCTGCTAAAGACTCATCGATTGCATTATCAACGATTTCCCAAACTAAATGGTGTAATCCTTTTACGTCTGTTGTACCAATGTACATTCCAGGTCTTTTTCTTACGGCTTCAAGTCCTTCTAAGACCTGTATATCGGAAGCATCATAATGTTGTTCTTTATTATCTTGCATAAACTATTCCTCCTTTGATACCATACCATTATTTACGATATAAATATCTGATTTTTCTTTTAATTCTTTACTTATATCTTTAATATCTGTAGTAGTTATAAATATTTGAATATCTTTTTTAAAATAATTTATTATGTTATTTTTCTTTATATCATCAAGTTCACTAAATATATCATCAAGTAAAATTATCGGTTTCGTTTTCTTTTCATTAATAAAAACTTCTATTTCTGCTAATTTTAAACTTAAAATTGATAATCTTTGTTGGCCTTGTGAGCAAAACTCTGTTACATCTAAATTATTTAAATACATCTTAAAATCATCCTTATGACAACCTAAAAGAGTCGTTTTTTGAAGAAGTTCATTCATAAATAAATCGTTATATCTATTTAAAATTAAATTCTTTAGATTATCATCTTTTAAATCTTCTTCATTAATAAAACTTTTATATTTTATTTTAAGAGTCCCAAAACCAGCGATAGCATTAAATACATCTTCCAAATACATATTTATTTTGTTTAGAAATTCATACCTAATTTTCACTATTTCAATGTTTTTATTAACAAGTTTATCCGTTAGAATATTAAAGTATGTTCTATCGAATTTAGCATTATTTTTTTGTTTTAGATACTCGTTTCTTTGCTTTAATAAAATATTGTATTCTTTTAAAAGTAATACGTAATCATTTCTAAACTGAGAAAGTTCTATGTTTAAAAACTTTCTTCTTACACTAGGAGACCCTTTTATTATTTCTAAATCATCAGGACAGAACATAATAACGTTAAGTCTAGATAAATAATTACTTATTTTCTTTTGCACTATGTTATCTACCGTTACTTTTTTTCCCTTAACATTTAATAAAATAGATAAAGTATGTACATCTTCTATATCATTAGTAAAAACTCCTGATACTTTTGTGTATAACTCACCACTTTTTATTAAATTAAGTTCGTTATGTGTACGATGTGATTTTGTAATTGCAAGAAAATATATACTTTCTAGTATGTTAGTTTTTCCTTGAGCATTATTTCCAATAAAAATGTTAATACTTTTATCAAAAGAAAAAGAAACTTTTGATATATTTCTAAAATTATTTAATTCAAGTTTCTTTAAAAACATTATTTTGTATTTTAATGCCCATTTAAACCACCTACACCTGTTTTAAGTATACTACTACATACAAGTTAATTATACCACAAAATGAGGCTAATTTGCCATTATTTATAAAAATTATATATTTTTTTTAAAATTCATTTATTCTTTTTCTTAAAACAGATTCTAATCTTGTGGATCTTAATATTTGATTATCTATAATTGCATAAGAAACATGAAGTCTTAGTACTTTTCCACAAGAAAAATTAATTACGGAGTCTTTACCATCACCATAATAATCAGATACGTTATTAAAAGATATCCATATACAAGTATTTAATCTTGGTGATTTAGTAGGAAAAAATATAATTTTCTTACTTTCTTCTATTATTATAGGAGATTTATGGGTTATTCCAGTTAACGTTTTAGTGCCACAAAACCTACCTTCATAACTACTACCAAAATATTTGCAACTATCATCGATTATTTTCGTTGGTGTTGCGTTTATAATAAAATCACCATTTTTTTCTATTACTTTGCTTCTTTCCTTTCCAATTGGTATTACTGCAAGCGTTTGTGCGTTGATTTCATATTCATTCATATCCAAAACCTTCCCTTTCAAAAATATTGCCATCTATTATCCACAGTATTTTTAAAAATATTGTCATATTATAAAAAAATAATAAAAAAAACTAGCTTTTTTGCTAGTTTAATAAGTTTTAATTGGTAAAATTAGTTGTAATAATGTTTTATCTTTATCATCTTTTATTATAATTGGTTGAATATCATTATTAAAACATAATACTACGCTTTTACTTTCAATGGTTTTTAAAGCGTCCATCATAAATTTAGAAGAAAAAGCAATTTTTATGTTATTATCATTATTTTTTTCAACGTCCATTTTCTCTTCTACCCTACCAATTTCAGGTGAATTAGATGAAACAATAACTTCGTTTTCCTCTATTTCAAATTTAACAATGTTCTTATCTTTTTCACTTGTTAACAAAGCTGCACGATCGATTACGTTAAAAAATTCGGTAGCATTTGTTTTTACTTCTAAATTAAATGAATCAGGTATTAACCTATTAACGTCTGGAAAAGTTCCACTTAATACCCTAGTTTGAAACAAAGTATTATCAAATTTAAACAAAACCTTATTATTAAATACATGCATTTCAATGTTATCGTCCATTTCCTCTAATATTTTTGTTAATTCTATTAAATTTTTACCAGGAATAACGATATTTATATCTTCTGATACTTTATTAGATAAAGTTACGTATTTTTTAGCTAACCTATAAGAATCAGTTGCAATACATTCTAATTTATCTTCGTTTATTTTAAAATTAATACCAGTAAGAATTGGTCTTGTTTCTTGAGTTGATATTGCAAAAGAAGTTTTTGATATTAAATTTTTAAATTCAGATTTTTTAATTATTATTGGCTCTTTTTTCTCTTCCATATTTAAATTAGGAAATTCAGATGATTCCATACAATTTAAATTAAATTCAGAGTTTCCACAAGAAATTAATACTTTTATATTATCTAGTAATTCTATATTAACAATTCTTCCTTCTAACTTTCTTATTATTTCTAATATATATTTACCTTGAATAACAGTACTACCTATTTTATTTATTTTTTCTAATTTACTTTTGTCTATAAATGATTCAATACTAATATCGTTATCACTTGCACTTAAAAATAATCCATTATTCGTTAAATTAAATTTAATACCCGATAATACGGGAATTAAATTTTTACTTGATAAAGCTTTACTTACTGAATTTAAACCGTGAAGTAAAACATCTTTTTTAATACTAAATTTCATTTTTATTTCTCCTTTTATTATATATGTTTTATTATTATTATTATTACTGTGGATAATGTGGAAAACTTATAAATTGCTTTATTTTATAAGAAAAATCAGAAAAATTAATCCACATATACAGTTGAAAAATTATGATTTATTCCACAAGTTATTTTATTTTACTTTTTAAAGTGTCAATTATGAATTTAAATTGTGGATTTGTTTTTAACTCATTATCAATTTTATCAACAGAATGCATTACCGTTGAATGATCCCTTCCTCCAAACTGAATTCCTATTTTAGGAAAGGATTCGTCTGTTAATGTTCTACATAAGTATATAGCGACTTGTCTTGGAAATGCAATATCAGCCTTTCTTTTCTTAGATTTTAGATCTTCTACCGTTATATTATAGTATTCCGCAACCACTTGTTGTATTTTTTGTATGTTGTTTTTAACAAACGAAGATTTAGATAAGTAATCTTTTAAAGCCTCTATCGCTAAATTAAGGTTTATATTACTTGTATTAAACATGGTTGCGTAAGCAATAACCCGAGTTAATGCTCCTTCTAATTGCCTTACGTCAGAGTCACAGTTATTAGCAATATAAGCAATAACATCATCACTTACCTCACCTTCCATGTTTTGACCTATAATCTTCTTTTTTAATATTTCAACACGCATTTCGTATTCCGGTGGATAAATATTAACACTTAATCCCCAGTTAAACCTTGTTCTTAAACGATCTTCTAATTTCTTTAAATCATCTGGTGATCTATCTGATGAAATAATAATTTGTTTATTATCATCATATAAATTATTAAAGGTGTTGAAAAATTCTTGTTGTGTTTGTGTTGCACCTCCTAAAAATTGAATATCATCAATTATTAGAACGTCTACCCCACGATATTTATTTTTAAAACTATCTATGTAGTTAAAATTAGTACCCGATTCATCTTTTTTATTTAAGTTAAGAAAATCAGATATAAATTGTTCACTGGTTACGTATAGTACCTTTTTATTTGAATTTTCAATGATAAAGTTACCAATCGCATGCATCAGATGCGTTTTACCAAGGCCACTATTTCCATATAAAAATAGTGGATTATAGGTTTTACCTGGATTTTCTGCTACTGATACCGCCGCCATGTAAGCAAATTTATTACTATCACCTACAATAAATGAATCAAACGTATACTTTGAGTTTAAATTTGATTTTTCCGGTGTATTTAAAGGAACTCCAATGTTTTCCACAGGAATACTGGTATTTGTTTTTACTTCATCTTTAAAAACAAATTCAAAATCAAAACTAGTATTTGTTATTTCACTAAATACGTCTGATATTGTTTGATACCAAGTCTCTTGCAGGCTTTTCTTTTGTAAAGGTGAATCAACCAGTATTTTAGCTACGTTATTATCAAGTGATACAAGTTTTGTGTTTTTAAACCATGTATCATATGAAAGTGAAGATATCTTTGGTTTAATTTTTTCTAAGAAATTATTCCATAGATTATCTATATTCATAATGTTACCACCTCCCCCACTAAAATTCGTTTGTTTACATCTATTTTACCAAAAATCCTGTGGAAAAACAACGTATATTGGTATATAAATATTTATCCACAATAGTTTTCCACAAATGATTTTCTTATTTTTCAACAAAAAACGACAAAATCCACCTTTCCACAAAAAAATTATAAACATTTAAATTATTAACAATTAAAAGTTTTCCACAGGATGTTAATAAATAGTTAAATTATTAGAAAATATAAGAAAATATTGTGTCAAACTGTGGAAAAGTATGTTATTAATTTTTTTTAATACTTTTTATATGATTTAAAAAAATGTGGAAAAACTATTGACAAAGTTAATATAGATTTTTTTTAGAAAATACTTATTAATGTATAACTGTATATTAAAAAGGTTGACAATTATTAAAATAACACTTATAATATTCGTGTTTAAAAAAGAAACGACGAAAAAAAAAGAAAAATGGAGGTGTAAACATGAAAAGACCTTTTCAACCAAATAATCATAAAAGAAAGAAAAAACATGGTTTTTTTGCTAGAATGTTAGCTAAAACAGGAGTAATGAATAAAAGAAGAGCAAAAGGGCGCAAGAAACTATCAGCATAATTCCACTTATTTAGGTAAGTGGTTTTTTGTTATAGGTAAGGTGTAATTATGAAAAAAGAAAATATCGTAAAAGAAAAAAAAGATTTTGATAAGGCTTTTAAATTAAGAAATCAAAGACATTCTAAATATGCTTATATATATATTAAGGATAATGATGTTTTAAATTATAGGTTTGGTATATGCGTTTCTAAAAAAACCGGTAAAGCAGTTTTAAGAAACAAATTAAAACGTAGGGTTAAGGATATTGTTGATAAATCCAGGTTGCATTTTCCAAGTAAAGATTATATAATTGTATTAAAGCAAAGCGCCAAAGACGCTAAGTATAAAGAATTAAAGGAAGATTTAATTAGTGTTTTAGAAAAAATTAAATAGATAGGAGAAAATAAGCTAGATGAAAAAACTAAAAAAAATAAGTAAAATATTAGTAGTTTTTTTGCTAGTTTTTTTACTTTCTGGTTGTACAAAACAACTAGTTGTTGAAAAAACTAATGATAAAGGTAAGAAAACTAAAGAAGTTGTTAAATATGACGAAGGTAAGAATGCAACGGGACAGTCTTTAACCAAAAATATTATTTGTAAGCCAACGGAAGATGAGCTAGTTAAGATATATGAAGAAAATGGTGTTGATACAGATAAGCTGGTTGATTGTAGCAAGTTTACTCCCAAAATAACTTCTGATGAAGGTCTTTGGGATAACATATTTATAAAACCATTAGCATGGCTTATATTAAAGTTAGGATATTTAGTTAAAAACTTTGGTCTTGCAGTTATTTTGGCAGGACTTGCAATAAGATTGATTTTATATCCAGTAACAAAAAAAAGTGCAATGCAATCAGAAAATCTAAAAAAAGCACAACCTGAATTGCAAAGGTTGGAAAAGAAATATACAAATAAAACAAATGACCAACAAGCAATGATGCAAAAGTCTCAAGAAATGATGGCTATTTATAAAAAATATAATATATCGCTATTTTCAGGATGTTTAATTGCAATTGTTCAGTTACCATTATTTATTGCGTTTTTAGAAGCAATTAATAGAACACCAGCAATTTTTGAAGGGCATTTCTTAGGATTACAACTTGGTACAACACCTTGGTTTGCTTTAACCCAAGGAAACTTCTGGTATGTAATAATTCCGATAATAGTATTTTTAGTAACGTTCTTCTCGTTTAAATTTACGAGAAATGATGTTGCGGATGATTCAAATCCAGCTGCAGGATCAACTAAAATTATGATGAATGTAATGGTAGTTATAATAACAATAAGTTCATTTCAATTATCTACCGCAATCGGGTTATACTGGATAACCTCAAGTTTATTTACTATCATTCAGAATTTATTAGTAGCAAGGAGTGGTAATAGTGCTAGAGTTAAAAAATCATAAATTTGAAGGAAAAAATAGTGAAGAAGTATTAAATAAAGCTTTAAACGAACTTAACGCATCTAAAGAAGAAGTTTATTATAATGTAAAAGAAGAACAATCTGGTGGATTATTTAAATCGAAAAAATACGTAATTAATATAGTATTAAAAGAAGATGTTGTAGAATACATTAAAGCTTATTTAAAAGAAATTACTGAATTAATGGGAATTAACGTTGAGCTAGAAACTCAAAAAAGAGAAAAATATATAAAAGTTAACATGATTTCTGATAATAGTGCAATTCTTATTGGAAAAAATGGAAGAACGATGAAAGCTTTACAAGAATTGCTTAAACAATCAATAAGTTCACAAATTGAAACCAGGATTAATATAATTTTGGATTCGAACGATTATAAAGAAAAACAAGAAAAAAACATAGAACGTTTGGCGGTTAAGCTTGCTAAAGACGTTGTTAAAACTGGTATTGAAGTAAAAATGGACAGAATGAATTCATATGAAAGAAGACTTGTTCATAATAGATTATCTAATTTTAAAGGTGTAACAACGATAAGCGAGGGAGAAGAACCAAACAGATGCGTTGTAATAAAACCTGTGGAGAAATAATAAATATTTCTCTTTTTTTATGATATAATACATAAAACAAAGGAAGTGATTAGCCATGAACGATACGATTGTTGCAATATCAACCGCTTTAGGAGAAGGTGCCATATCAATAATTAGAGTATCAGGTGATGATGCTATAAAAATAGTAAATGCTATATTTAAAGGAAAAGATTTAAGTAAGGTAGATTCTCATACCATCAATTATGGTCACATTGTTTATAAAGGTGAAATAATTGATGAAGTGCTAGTTAGTGTAATGAAATCACCTAAAACTTATACCAAAGAAGATGTTATAGAGATAAATACCCATGGTTCAGTTGCGGTAGTAAATAAAATAATGGAAATACTTCTTTTATCCGGCTGCAGGTTAGCAGAACCAGGAGAATTTACTAAAAGAGCATTTTTAAACGGACGAATAGATTTAACCGAAGCGGAAGGAGTAATGGATTTAATTAATTCTGAAACTGAACTTACAAGAAAGATGGCAGTTAATGAATTATCTGGGAAAGTATCAAAACTAATTACTGATTTAAGAGAAAAGATAGTAGCTTTAATTTCTAATATAGAGGTAAACATTGATTATCCTGAATATGAAGATATTGAAGTGGTAACAATAGATAGAATAAAAACTGAAGTTAGAGAAATGAAAGAAGAATTAACTAAAATTCTAAAGTTATCAGAAGATGGAAAAATATTAAAAGATGGAATTAAAACGGTTATATTAGGTAAGCCAAACGTAGGTAAATCAAGTCTTTTAAATGCTTTGCTAGAAGAGAATAAAGCAATTGTAACAGATGTTAAAGGAACAACTCGTGACATTGTTGAAGGAAGTATAATAGTAGGGGGAGTAAAACTTAATTTAATAGATACAGCTGGAGTTAGAAAATCAAGTGATGTTGTAGAAAAAATAGGAATAGAAAAAAGCTTGAGCTTAATAGATGAAGCAGAATTAATCTTACTTGTTTTAGATTCATCTGAAGAATTAACAGAAGAAGATAAGTTCTTACTTGATAAGACGAAAGATAAAAAAAGAATCGTAATAATGAACAAGGATGACTTAAAAAGTAATAATAAATATAATGAAGAAGTTATAAGAATAAGTGCTAAAACAAACCAAGGAATAGATTTAGTTAAAGATAAGATAAAAGAGTTATTTAACGCAAACGCATTTTTAAATAAAAATCTAACTTATTTTACTAACGTAAGACAAATAACTCTTTTAAAAGAAGCTATAACCTCACTTAACGATGCATATCAAGGTGTTTTAAATAATAGTGAAATAGACATGATTGAAATAGATTTAAAATTAGTATGGGAAAAACTAGGAGATATAATAGGCGCTAATTATACTGAAGAATTAATTGATAATTTATTTAGTAGGTTTTGCTTAGGAAAATAGGAGAGTTTTATGAAAAGAAAAAGCGATGAAATGGTAAGTATATTTGTAAATAGCGGTGATGATAGCTTTAGAACTTATGTTCCTAAAGGTACTATTCATATGATAGGTTCCGAAGAAGATGCAATATTTGTAAAAGCTGGTTGTCTTAAAGATATTAAATATATAGATGAAGAATTAAAAAAAAGAGTAGAAAAAATACAAAAAGAAGAAAAAAAAGATAAAGTTTTAAAGAAATTAGGATTAAAAAAACAATAAGAAGGTTTCTTTGAAAACCTTTTTTATTTATATAACAAAATATGACTAATTTCTTAAAAATAAAAAACGTAATAGAGAAAAAAGAAGTAAACGAAAACGTTAGAAGATTACAATCAAATAAAGATACTTTAAATGCCTATTATGAAATAGGAAGACTACTTGTGGAAGCACAAGGTGGAGAAAAAAGAGCAAAATATGGGAATGAATTAATTAAAAATTGGTCTAAAAGATTAGTAGAACAATATGGAAAA
>CASEJU010000010.1 GCA_949288335.1 uncultured bacterium
AATATAAAACCCCAATTCAATATAAAATTGAATCAGGATTTTAATAGATTGCTTTTTAAACTGTCTACATTTACTTGACTAGTTCATAAAAAGGTTTATTTTTTTTATTTACTAACTATTTTCCATGGTTTAGCATAAGTACCATCTGAATCAGATGTGACCGTTGTATCAATTGTTACACCATCATCTAATTCTACTATTGGTCTTATAAAATGCGATTTTTGATTATATTTAACTTCGTTACGATTATCAGTGCCATCTTCATTTATAATAATCGCACCATAATTAGTATTTGTATAAGGATAATTATCGTACGTTATGTTATTTGCTGAACCAGGATTACAATACGCCAACGTAAACCAGGCATTACTATCGCTTGCGTTGAAATGTACAACTCTTGAAGCTATCCAATAAGTATTTTGAGGATAATTACCTTTATCTTCCCCAGTAGATCCTAAAATAAGTTCTTTAATTATCTCATCATTTGTATAATCAGAAATATTATAAGAATAAGAATTATCAGTTACTCCTAAAGAAGAATTAGCTTTGACAACAGAAACGTCATAACCAGTTATTGTTTTAGATGTTCCTGATGTTGTTAAATTCCAACTTGCCGTATAATTATTAGAAGTGTTAACACCAGGTGTATTTCTTGAAAAACCATTTGTCTTAACCGTATCAGTATCCACCGCTGATCCATTATCATCAACGTATCTTACCGGATAATAAAGTAGATTACTTGAAGTTATTTTATGAAATTTAGGTTCTGGTTCTTTATATCCAACTAGATCATTAATGTCTTTAAGGTTTATACTTCTTGCTTTTCCAACACCATCTATACTATACAAACTGTCACATAACCTATTTAATATTTCTACTCCGTTATTGTATAATTGTTGGCCTTTTAGTAACAATCTACCCGTGCTACCTTCACCTGCTAATAGCCTACCTGCCGGGTTATTTGCGGTTGCACTAATTAAGGTTATTTTATTACCATTTATTTTAAAAACTCTAAATCCTCCGCTATTTGTACCTATATCCCTACTAACACCCATGGTAGCATAACCAGATTCATCTTCATGCCAAAAAGTATTAATTCCAGAAGTAGTAATATAATCCACGTAATCCCCTACTTTTAATTCTGCAACTTCAACCTCTTGATCACCATCTTCAAAAGTATCTTCTTTATCAGTTTGAACAAAATTTAATTTATATGATAAATTTATCTCTTCTGACTTATTTGGTAAATCGCTTTCCATTATATCCTTAATAAATTCTATTTTTATTGTTAATTTTTTTCTCGTATCTTTATTTAAAATATCTCCTTGTCTTACTAGCGTACCATCGTCATACTTTACCTCAAAATTAATGTATCTTTCCTGTTCTTTTGTTAATGAAGGAGTTTCTATGCTATATATTTCCGCGTTTATGGTTCCCTCGTTTACTAAGTCAACTTTATACGTAACAGCATCTCCCGGATTTGATAATGATACGTTTATTTTGCTTATCGTTACTAAATCATCTTCTATTATTGCTTTATCGTTTATACTAGCATCACCTGTTATCACGCCATCAGTTAAGTTCTCAAATTTTATTCCCCATTTTGAGGCATCCAACGTGGCTGATCCATTTATGCTAAGTGTTGTACTTAATGCTGCAAAAGCAATCGTTAACCCAATTACTGCAATAACAAGTGCAACTAAACTTAGCGTTTTTATTCTTCTTTCTTTTTCCATTTTTTTCTCCTACTTCTTTTATTTATTATTTTTAAATTAACTTACTTTTATTATATACAAAATGAATCAACAAAATCCTGCTTCTAATAATTAATTAAATAACTTTATAATAAAAGCAATGTAATAACAATTATTATAAACTTGCGTTAATAATTTTTATGGTATTTTTAGCTAACTTTGTTGGTTTTCTGGCATTTTGTGATTTTATCATATCTTACTATTATTATAATACATAATTTATGAGTTATTTTCAATATAATTAATTACTTCATTAATGGTTTTTGTAAAGTTATTAATGTTTACGTTAAACCATTTTACGTTCATTTGATTATTAAACCAAGTGTATTGTCTTTTTGCATAATTACGACTTCTTTTTTTAATTAATTCAATCGCCTGTTCTTTAGTTATTTCTCCATTAAAATACATGTATAACTCTTTATAACCTATCGCGGTATTAATAGCCTTACTATTTATTTTTTTATCGTAAAAACCTTTAGCTTCCAAAAGTAGCCCATCACAAAGCATCTTATCTACCCTTTTATTAATCGCATCGTAAAGTTCGTTCCTTGGCCTTGTAAGTCCTATTATTTTTACGTTATTATACAAAAGCTCATTTTTGTTAATAACTTGTTTCTTATCATGATTATTTAAATAAGACTCTAACCTTTGTCTGTTATTTTTATGTATGCTAGTATTTTCATCTATTTGTTTAACCAAGTTATATAACTCATCATTAGAAAAAGATGTAAAATCTTTTTTAACTTCATTTTTTTTAAACTTATAATCATATAATAAAGCCTTTAAATAAAGTCCTGTTCCTCCTACTATTACCACGTTTTTATTTTTCTTTAATAATTCGTCTAATACTTTTCTTGCGTCTTTTTGATAGTCATAAACAGAATAATCTTCAGTTACGTCTTTTATACTAATCATATGATGTTTAATGCCATTCATCTGTTCTTTCGTTACTTTGGCGGTTGCAATATCCATGTTTTTATATATTTGCATACTATCACAAGATATAATCTCTGCATCATACCTTTTAGCAAGTTCAATTGACATTTTTGTTTTACCAACACCAGTTGGGCCCACTATCACCAATATCATTTTTTAAATTCCTTTCTTATAGGTTTATCTTTATCTTCATAAATTATTTTTTTAAATAAATCAATTTTATTAAAACAATCATTTAATTGCTTAACGTTATACTCATATAAGCCCTTATTATTCTTACATACTTTATAAAAATCACAATCAACCATCATTAACTCGTTATTATAATAAATAATATTATCTGGCTTTATATCATTTACTTTAATGTTTAGCTTGGTTAATTCGTTTATTTTTAAAAATAAAGAATAATATAATGAAAATAATTCATTATCACTAATTAGTATTCTCCCACTTTGTATTTTTGCTAGCAAAATTGCAAGTGTAGGTCCGTTAAAATAAGGCATCGTATAGCCACAAAAAACATTATCTTTATAGACTAAATTAGTTGGTAAAGCAACTCCGTTTACCTTATACTTCGTAAGTTCGCTTAAGTTTTTTTCAACGTTAAATTTTGATATAAAGTTATTTTCATTATCAAAAATCTTAATTACCATATCATTATATTTATAACACTTACCAAAATTACCAACGTACCTTGCGTTAGATATAGGTTTAAACTTATCATATATACTTATTTTAACAGACAATAAAATCACCTTCTTTTATAATTTGATAATTTCATAAAACTATTAGTTTTAGTTAGTTTTCTTGCGTTAAAAATGGCATCATAAAGAAAACTTTCTTTACTTAAATCCTCATCTTTATAAACCATTATATTAGGACCCATAATACAATCCATAAATAAAGCTAAAACTCTATTTATCTCTTTTAAGTTATAATCATATGGTTTTGCTTGATCACTTTTTGTAAAAAGAAAATTATCATCCTTTTCAAAATAGCCGTCAGTATCAATAAAATAAAAATTATCATCAATAAAAACATGCGCTAATTTAATATCAACCATATATGTTTCTTCTTTTTTTAACGCACTTAAAAAATTATCATAATACACCCTTAAAAAATCATCAAAAGAAATATCTGTTTTTTGAGATATTATTTTATTTTTTAAGTCTAAAAGAGAAATATTAGGAGCTTTATCCATAAAATAGCCAACCATATAAGATGCTTTTTTATTAACCTTAAAAACTTTCTTACGGGGCCATAAGATTATGTTTGATGATCTTTTAATATCATTATCTATCTTATCTTTTAAGTAAAAAGGAAGTTCATTATAAAAAAGTTTTACAACACCGTCTTTATATAAAAAGCACTCCCCGTTGCACCCATAATTATGCTTGCATACTTTGTTAAGGTTTTTTATTTCTTCACTCGTTAAATATATATTTTCCATATAGCACCAACTATCACATGTATTTTTTAGCCTCTTTTAACGTCTTACAACGATTATGTGTTTTATAAAAAAACTCATCGAAAAAAGAATCACAAAAAGATGGTTTATAAATTTTTGTTAAAGAAGTCTCATAATTATAATCAAAGTAATATTTTTCAAAAAAATCAATAAAACAAACGTTTACAAATTCATAATTGTTTAATAAAATGAACCTTTTATCATTTTCTTTTTTAAAAAAATCTAAGTCATAAACATACAATTTACCATTATGTATATTACAATTAGAATAATTTAAATCATACATTGTAATACTTTTACTTGCGTAAAATCTAGCTAGATAATAAGCATGATGCCAAGCACTTTTTACCTCGGATATTTCTTTATCCTTATCAAAGTACGCAATGTCAAATAACCTATCACCAGGCATAAAAGGTTCTTTATACATTAAAAGCTCATCATCTAAAACATAAAACTTTACCGGTATTGCACTATTTTTTTCATTTATTTTAGATAGTTCAATCAAGTTATTAACAACGTCTTTATACGAGTATATAACCTTATTACTATCCTCCTCATACAAAAACGGATCTTGAAAATATTTTTTTAATACGAAATTCCCTTTTAAATAACAATTAGCAAAAGAACCATGGTTAAAGCATTCATAACCCATTAATATGTTATCTAAATCATCAGGATTAATAAAACAAACATTGCAATTATCCTTAAGTTTTAATAACTGTTCGCTTGTTAACTTCATAATAATTTCCCTTCTTTAGGAAAATATTATATCAGTAAATATTTTATTGTCAAACTACATAGATCTTTTAAACATTTTCTCAAGTTCATAATTACTAAAAAATATCGTAGTTGGCCTTCCATGAGGACATGTATATGGATTATCACAGCTTCTTAAATCATCTATTAAGGCTTCCATTTCCTTTAAACTAATGTTCATATTAGCTTTTATTGCCATTTTACAACTTAGCATAATTGCTGCTTTTTCCCTGAATTTTTCAATGGTAAAATTCTTTTCCTCGCTAATTAATACCTCTAGGATTTTCTTAATTGATTCTTCTTCGTAACCTTGTTTTAACCAAGTTGGGTGCTCTTTTATAATAAATGAATTTATACCATATTCCTCAATATCAAAATGCATATCTTTTAATATGTTTAGGTTTTGTTTAATTATAATAAATTCGTTCGAAGGAAATTCTAAAGTAATTGGAACTAGCATTTTTATGCTATCACTTCTTGGATTTCCAAAGGCTTTTTTATATCCTTCGTAATTTATCCTTTCTTTTGCAGCATGTTGATCTATCATGTAAAGACCTAATTCGTTATGACAAATTATGTACGTTCCTTTAGCAAGTCCAACCGGGTACATTTCAGGCATAACAACCCGCTTGTTTTCTTCACTATTATTTTCTAAAGATTCTTTATTGTCCTTATTATAAAAAGAAATATCTTCATTAACTTCCATTACTGGCTCATCAAACAATGAATAATCTATGGTATTATCATCTATAACTTTTTTTCTTTCTAGGTTCAACTGTTGTAAGTCCACCTTTTGTTTTTGAATGGTTTCCACCTTTTTTTCTATCTTAGGAATTAATAATGATTTATCAAGTACGTCTTTTATTCCCTTTTTAATAAGCTCTTTTAAATCCTCAAAATTACTAAACTTGATATCCAACTTTGAAGGATGAACGTTTACGTCAACGAGTGATGGATCCGTATTTATGTTAAGAACTACGATTGGATATCTTGTTTCTGGCTTATAAGTGTGATACGCGTCATTTATAGCACGATTTAACTCGGTGTTTCTTACCACTCTTTTATTAACAAGGGTAATCATGTGTGTTCTAGAAGACCTTGTTACCTCCGGTAAAGAAATAAAACCATCAACGTCATAATCATCGTTAAACACC
This sequence comes from uncultured bacterium, assembly GCA_949288335.1. GTDB lineage: Bacteria > Bacillota_I > Bacilli_A > RF39 > UBA660 > Aphodocola. The sequence continues at coordinate 6,069 of CASEJU010000010.1, forward strand.
GATATTTTTTTCATCTTTCTAGCTACTTCAGAACCATATATTTCCTTTATAACCTTAAGTAAGTTACCAGAACCATCAGTATTTAAAATAACCTTATCATCACTTATTAAAGTAAATTTTTTATCAGGATAAGATAGTGCCATTTTATTTACGTATTCACAAACGTTAGCAAGTTCACTATAAATACTATTTAAGTACTTTAATCTTGCTGGAGTATTATAAAATAAATCTCTAATCGTTATTTCGGTACCACGCCTTGCGTCTGATTTATCATCACTAATTATCTTACCGGCTTCTAATTCTAATTTCGTTCCAACGTCTCCCGTAGAAGTTTTTAGCGTAACTAAAGAAACGGACGCAATAGAAGCAAGTGCCTCACCCCTAAATCCTAAAGAAGATATTCTAAATAAACCCATTTCATCAAAAAGCTTACTGGTAGCATGTCTTTGAAAAGCCATTATAGCATCATCATGATCCATTCCGCTACCATTATCAATTACCCTTATTAGTTTGGTTCCAGCATCTACTACTTCAATTTTAATTTCATCAGCTCCTGCATCAACGCTATTTTCGACCAATTCCTTTACAACTGACACACACTTTTCAACAACTTCTCCTGCTGCTATTTTATTTGCCAAAGCATCATCCATTATCCTTATCTTACTCAATTTTATCACCACCATAAATATCCATTATGCATAAATAATTATAGCATATATATCAATATAAATGTCATAATTATTTATAAAACATATAATATGACAAGGAGGTTTAAATATGAATCAAAATTATAATATACCTAACATGATGCCACAAGATAATATGGCTTATGGCTATTATCTACCAACCAACGTAAATTATCAAAACCCAAAAATGAAAGATGAAAGATTAGCAGGAGGATTCGTTTTTCCATTTTTATTAGGCGGTGTAACCGGAGCAGCTTTAGCACCAGCGTTTTGGAGACCACCGTATAACAGACCAATGCCATACCCACCGTACCCACCATACCCACCTAGAAGATGGTTTTAACAAAAAACTAACCGGTTTTTTCCCTGGTTAGTTTTTTTATTAACTTATAATATATAACTAATATCAACGTTACCTTCAATTCCAGGAACTCGGCCTTTAGAAGTATACTGCCACATTGAATAAACCCCATCATATTTACAAGTACTATTATACTCCGCAACCCAATCTACGTGTTTTTTAGATATGCTTCCAAGTCTATTCATAGCATACCATCTTCCAGAATAAACCTTTACCTTATACTTATACGATGTATGATTACTTACACTATTTATGTAAAGCTGAATTATCTCATCATACCTTGCCTTTGAAATATTATCTGAATTACCTGTGTTTGTTTTCCAACTTTCAATGTCATAATATATACCAAGAGTAGGATTTAAATCATACTTATCTATCATATCATTAGTAAAATCACTTTCCGTTTTAGCACCATTTAAACTACTAGCATAACTAAATAAATATATACCATAAGGGATGTTTAACCTTTTTAACTCGTTTATGTTTCTTTCGAATTTCTTATCAAGCGTATTCCAATACCCGAGCCTTAGTATAACACCATAGCAATCACTTTCACTTGCAAATAAATCCCAGTTTATATCTCCTTGATAATAGCTTACATCTACCACCTTTATGTTATTAGTCCCTAAATATTTTCCTGAAGGAGAAAAATAATTATTAACCCCATCAATTGATTTTAAACCGGTTACCTTAACGTCATTTTCATAGTAATACGTACTTTCATTTTCTTTGTAAAAGCCATTTTTTACAGTATTTTTTATAGATAAAACATCATTTGAAGCACCAGATATATCTAATTTTATTTCTTCATTAACGCTATTTTTTATTTCATCATCACCCAATTCATTCTCTAAACCGTTAATATCCTCTTCTTTAGTATTATCATTTAAAGGATCATCCTCCTTATTAGTTTCTATAGTACTTAACGTTTCATCTTCACTATTTAGATTATCAGAACTTGCAATTGTTTCTTCGTTAATATCTTCGCTTTCAATTTTAATAGGTTCTGCATTTTTTATATAATCATTTTCTTTTGAAGAATCATAAGTATCATTAGGCTCTTTGTCTTCAAGAATCGTATATTCTTGATTAATCATAGGAACCGTTTGTACATAATAATCTTCTTTTACTTCCTTATCTTCCTTTTTAGACGTATCCTTTACTTTAGCTACACTTTTTTCCTTAACCAACAAAGATGACTCAACATTATCTTTAGTACTTAAATTTTCATTATTAAATACAAATACCCCAGTTATTCCAATTGTTAAAACCATACACCCAATAATAATTTTCTTTACCATGTGCCCTCCTTTTAAATTATTTTTTTATTATTAAAGCATAAAGGAAGTAGTGAATTAAAATGAATATATTTTCACTACCCCCTCATGTTTATAGTTAGACACATTTTTTAAAATACCCCTAAAAAAAATATTTTTGCAAATGTAGTGGTAAACTAAAAGTAGACAATTAAGAGGGTATAAGTATACAATATATTTTAATATGTATACAACCAATTTCTTATGTA
>CASEJU010000011.1 GCA_949288335.1 uncultured bacterium
TACATAAGAAATTGGTTGTATACATATTAAAATATATTGTATACTTATACCCTCTTAATTGTCTACTTTTAGTTTACCACTACATTTCTTGACTATTTCATTTTTTTCCACCCGAGTTGGACTTGACACCTGGGGGGGGTGTTTGATATATATAAACATATAAGGTAGTAGTTTTTACAAACATTTTTTAAAAGGAGTGTATTAGTATGAATAATGAACAAAATAATGTAAATGATTCTAATGCGAATAATTTTAACAATATTAAAAGTAAAGTACCAATAATTATTATAATTTTGATGATTATAATAATTATTGGAATGCTAGCATTTATTTTATATTATTTTAATAGTAATTCTAATAAGAAAAATAATGGTTCAACAAAAGAAAAAAATATCGTTTCAACAACCAATGGTATTTCAAATGAATGTAATGTACAGTCTATAAAAATTACAGGTTCAAGTAAGGCAGAAGAATTATTTAATAAATTAACAGGATGGACAGTTAGTGGTTGGGATTATATTAATGATGGAAATGCATCATCAGAGGATTTAAGTACTTATTATAAAGTTTCTACCGCGCTATATAACTTAGGATATTTTGATGATTCTGTATATGACAAAGTAAACGAAGAAGGTTGTGTATTATCCAAAGAAATAATAGACAAAGAAATAAACAACTTATTTTCAAATTCTAATTATAATGCATCTTTGTTTACGGGCAATGACTGTTTACAGTTATCTTTTGAATATAATGATAAAAGTAAATTTTATAGCGTAAGAATCTCCATGGCTGGTGGATGTGGTGACTCAGGAGGATATGCTCAAAAGATTTATGATGATGAAGAAAAAGATGATTCTCTAACTTTTAAAACTAAAGTCTTAATGTTTTCAATCGATGGTATATCTTATATAGATTTAAATAATGAGTTTAAAACCATAGTAGAAAATATACCTGATGATGTAACTTATGATAATGCAATTGATAAATATGAAGAATATGCAAATATATATGAATGGACATTTGTAAAAAATAATGATGGTAATTATGTGTTTGATAAGGTAACTAGATTGAAGTAAGAGATAAATAAATATATAAGTTTTGATAAATTGAAGGAGGATAAAATATGAGATGTTTAAAATGTGGGTTTGAAAATCCAAATGGAAGTGTAGTATGTAGTAATTGTGGTACGACATTTACAAATGTTAATCTTAATCAAAATAGTATGGGAGTAAATAATAATTTAGGTAATATGCAGCAAATGAATGGTGGCGCACAACAAAATATATTTGATGCTAATAGTTTTAATAATAACATGAATAATAATTCACAGAATACGAATATGAACAATGTTGATAATAGTATTCAAAGTTTAAGTGCAAATAACCAAAGTAATATAGACATGGTTAATAACTCAATTAATACTGAAGATAAAAAAGTTAAAAAGAAGAAATTAAAATGGTGGATTCCGGTGCTTTTATTTGTTGGAGCAATATTAGGTTTTGTTGTGCCTACAATAATAGATATTATCCTCGGCTTTGTAATGGGCACCGAAGAATTAGAATCAAGTAATATACCTAATATTTTAGGTGCTGTAACCATTATATTGCCTCTTTTATTACTTTTATTGTGTTTTATATCAATTCCAATAGTGATTATTAAGTATAACAAAGATGATTCTAATAAACAAGATGAAAAAATAGATGATTACTTAAATAGTAGTGCATCTTTAGATGATAAGTTGTTAGCAGCTTTTATAGGTGATAACTATGATAAGATTACGAATAATAAATTTTCTTTAAGTGCGTGTTTTTTATGTGTTTGGTATTTATGTTACAGGAAGATATATATATTATCAATTGTAATTGCTATAGTTAATACTATGATTGGGTTATTTTTACCTGTTTTAAGCGGTGTATATTCGATTGTACTTATGGTTATATCTGGATGCTTATTTAATAAATTATACGTTAAGTACGCAAAGAAAAAAATAAATAAAATAAAAGCAGAAAATCCAAATATGTCTGAGGATGATTTAATAAAAATAGTAAGACAAAAAGGTGGAGTAAGTCCTAAAGCCTTAACTATTTATATAATTGCATATGTTATAATTACAATAATTTGTTTTGCTATATTATTATCTAACGGATTAAAAGGTAAAACTCTTTCTTGCAGTGCAACTGAAAGTCAAATGGGAGTAACTTTAAAACACGATGTTGAAATGACTTTTAATAACGCTCTTTTAACTGGTACAAAGCAAAAGATAACATATACAATAGATGATAGTTATGTGAGTTATTCTAGTTATTTAGAAGAGTTAGCAAGAGAGAACGTACAAGAATACATAGATCACGGATGTGATGTTGATATTGTAAATAAAGGAAGTGAAATAGTAGTTACTATTAATATTGATGTTAAAAACATGAGTGAGTTAGATAAACAGTACCTTAACCTTGATAATCCTGGAACTTATGAGTCAAATAAAAATAGTCTTGAAATTGATGGATATACTTGTAAATAAAATATAAGGATGGTAATGGTGAAAAAAATTATATTATTATTTTTAGGAATTATATTGTTAACTGGATGTAATAGTAAAGAAGAAGAGTTATGTAATCAAGTTACCGCGATAGATCTTGATGCTTATAAAGAAAAAGGAAATTATGATGAGTTATCATCTTTATTACAAGAAAAATATGATATATATTGTACTGATAGTACTACAGATGTTTGTAGTAAACTAAAGGAATATATTGAAGCAGCCTCAAATACTACTTTAAATACACTTGATAAAAATATTTTTGTAGATTATAGAAGCGAAGAATTCTGGGCTATATGTCATGATAAATACAATTAATGCGTATTAATTTGAAAGGTAAGATATTTATGTTATACTTTATTTTAATAATAGTTATATTGGTTATAATTTATGTTTTAGCTTTATATAATAGTTTTATAAAGTTAGATAACAAGGTTGAAGAAGCTTTTTCAACAATGGACGTTTATTTGAAAAAAAGATGGGAATTAATACCTAATTTGGCAGAAGTAGTAAAAGGTTATTCTAAACATGAAAAAGAGACTTTAACTAAAATTATAGATTTAAGGAATAAAACTTATGATGATTTATCTAATAATGAGAAAATAAAGAAAAACGAAGTGTTATCAAACGGGTTAAATAAATTTATTGTACTAGCGGAAAATTATCCTGACTTAAAAGCAAGTTCTAATTATAAAGATTTAAGTGATAAATTAACCAAAGTTAACGATGATATAGCAAACTCTAGAAAGTATTATAATGGTTGCGTTAGAATTTATAATAATAAAGTAGAAATGTTTCCTAATAATATTTTTGCAAAATTGTTTGGATATAAGTCTAAATTAATGTTTGAAGCAAGCAATGAAGAAAAGAAAAACATAAACGTTAAATTATAAAGAGGATGTAATGATGAAAATATTTAAAAAAATAAGTATATACTTATTAATTGTAATATCTTTTATGTTTATAAATGCTTTAAACGTTTTAGCACTTGAAGATGTGAATCAAGATAATGTTAATGTTACAACTAAAAGTAGCCTTTATGATTCATATGATTACGTAATTGATAAATATGATGTTAATATTATTGTTAATGAAAATAATACTTTTAATATAACTGAGACAATTACGGTTGATTTTAATAATTTAAAGCACGGAATAAATAGATTTATTCCATTAATAAATAAAATATATAGAAAAAATAGAATTGTAACAACTAATCACGCTCAAATAGATGGCTTAACCGTTAATCATGAGTTTAATACCCGTATAGAAAATGGTAATTACATAATTCAAATAGGCTCTCCTGATAAAACGGTAAAAGGCAAAGAAACTTATGTTATTAAATATACTTATAATATTGGAAAAGATTATATAAAGGGTTATGATGAAGTATATTTTGATATTATAGGTAACAGGTGGGATACGGTAATTAAAAACGTAACATTTAAAATATCGATGCCAAAAAAGTTTGATTCAAAAAAGCTTGAATTTTTATTAAATGATGAACCAATAAAAAACATGGATTATATTATAAATGAAAATACTATAATTGGTAGCTATAATAGACCTTTAGAAAACAAGAATTTAATTATTAGTTTAGAATTACCAGAAGGATATTTTGTAAATGCAAAAATGAATAATGATATTGATGTATATTTAATGTTTATCATACCAATATCTGCTTTAATTGTGGCATTTATTATATGGTATTTATTTGTGCGCAACAAGAAAGTTATTGAAAGTGTTGATTTTTATCCTCCAGAAGGTTATAACAGTTTAGAAGTAGGTTTTTTATATAAAGGATACGCGGACGATAAAGACGTAACATCACTTTTGGTTTACCTTGCTAGTAAAGGATATTTAAAAATAGAAGATTTTGAAGAAAAAGCAATGTTTTTTAAGAAAAAAGGTTTTAAGATAACTAAACTAAAAGATTATGATGGGAATAATTTGTATGAAAGAATGTTTTTTAATGGTTTATTTAGAAGAATAACACGAGAAGGATACGTAATGGCAAGAGAAGTGACATCTACGGAGTTATATCGTAGTTTTTATCGCACTATTAATGAAATATTAGGTGAAATAAATACTAAGAAAAACAAAAGAAAAATATGTAAAAATAATATTTTGTATAAAATATTATTAGTTATTTTGCTGTGTGTATCGTATTTAGGTACTTTAGTTGCACCAATGATTCCGTTTGTCGGTGTTAATATTTTAATATATATGTTGGTTATATACGCGTTTATTTTACTATTTTTTGTTTTATTTGTTATTTATTGGAAATCTATACCTAATATATTATATGTGATGCTTTTTATGTCGGTATTTGCTAATATTGCATTTGAATCTAAAGGATTTTTAGTGCTAATAAATTTAATTGAAGTGGATTTTATTTATTTATTAAACATAGTAGTTGGAATTATTTGCTTATGTTTAATAATGCTTCTTTTTAAAGCTAATAAAAGAACAGAACTTGGTAATAAAATGTTATATAAAATAAAAGGATTTAGAAATTATTTACAAACTGTGGAAAAAGAAAAACTAGAAGATAACGTTAAAAAAGATCCAGAGTATTTTTATAATATTCTACCTTATACCTACGTTTTAGGTGTATCTAAAAAATATATGAAAAAATTTGAAATAATATCAGTATCAGACTCTTCTAATAACTTTAATTATATTTCAGATTTTAGAACATATGATAGTACTTTTAGAGTTGCTCAAAGAATAATGACATCCGGTGATTTTTCATCATCATCGTCTTCTGGTGATTCTGGTGGAGGTGGAGGAACATCTTCCGGAGGTTCCGGCGGTGGTGGCGGAAGCTCATGGTAATAATTTAAAAGCTTGCATTTTTAAGTGCAAGTTTTTTTATCTATACAAAAGAGTTATTCTTCTTCCTTTAGTTTTTATAAAACCTTCTTCTTTTAGGTAGCCCAACTCCCTTGACATGGCACTTCTGTCAGCTGATATATAATCGGCTAAATCGGTGTAACTAAAAGGCAAATATATTATTCTTGTTCCATGTTTTTTAGAGTATATATTAAAGTATTCTAATAATTTATCACGGATTGATTTTTTTGTTAATATTTCTATTCTTTCGTTTTTTTCTTCTATTATGTTTGTTGCAATTTCAAGTAAGTTTTTAATGAACTGATTGTAATATTTATAATTTGTGTTTTGAAATTCTATGATGCTATGATAATCAATCATTAGTACCTTGGTGTTTTCTTTTGCAATAACTTCACATTCGTTATTATTTAAGGAAGATATAATCGTACCAAAAATAGATTCTTCTTCTAGTTCTTCGATAATCGTTCTGTTACCATTGTAATCCGTTCTTATTATTTGTGCGTGACCTTGTAGTATTATTCCGATAGCATCATCTTTAGTGCTAGAAAAAACGGCGGTATTCTTTGGAAAACTAAGGGTATTTGTCTCTAATAATTTAAGCAATTTTTCTCTTTCGTTTACACTAATTTTACTGAACAAACGTTTCATTTTACACCTCTTATTAAAATAATAACACTTTTTCGTTAAAGTTGCAATTGCAACAATATCTTTTTGAATAAATGTGCTATAGTTAGGTTAATGATAGGAGGAAGTACTTATGAAAGTAATTAAAAGAGATGGACACATCGTTGATTACTGTCCAGAAAAAATAGAAATAGCGATTAAAAAGGCTAATAATGAGGTTCAAGAAGAAGATAGGGTATCAGATACTCAAATAAAAAACATTATTAAATATATAGAAAGCTTAAAGAAAAAAAGAATGCTAGTTGAAGACATTCAAGACATCATTGAAATGCGCCTTATGGCACTTAATAAGTTTGCTTTAGCTAAAGAATATATTACTTATAGATACACAAGGGAGTTAGTAAGAAAAAGTAATACTACCGATAGATCAATTAAAGAGTTAATTGATGGTGAAAACGAGTACTGGAACACCGAAAACTCAAATAAAAACGCAGGCGTTGTAACAACCCAAAGGGATTATATCGCAGGTATTACATCAACTGATATTACAAGACGTTTTTTACTTCCAGAAGACGTTGTAAAAGCTCATGATGATGGAATAATTCACTTTCATGACATGGATTACTTTGCGCAAAACGCCCTTCATAACTGTGATTTAATCAACTTAGATGACATGTTACAAAACGGAACTAACATAAACGGTGTTATGATTGAAAAGCCACATAGGTTTTTAACTGCCATGACGATTGCAACGCAGTTAATTACCGCGGTATCATCAAGTCAGTACGGAGGATGTACGATAACGCTTACTCACTTAGCACCTTTTGCAAGGGAAAGTTATAAACGTTATTTAGAAAAATACAAAAAAAGAAAGTTTAATAAAGCTGACTGTGAAAAGTATGCTAAAGAAGATTTAAAAAAGGAAATAACTGACGGTGTTCAAACTTTCCAATACCAAATAAACTCAATGACAACAACTAACGGACAGGCACCATTTTTATCTGTTTGCATGTACTTAGGTGAAACAGAAGAATATAAAGAAGAACTTGCCATGATAATAGAAGAGGTTTTAAACCAAAGAATACTAGGCATGAAAAACGAAAAGGGCGTTTATATTACTCCTGCTTTTCCTAAACTTCTATACGTTTTGGAAGAAGATAACATTCATGAGGGTAGCAAGTACTATTATTTAACAGAGCTTGCTGCTAAGTGTACGGCAAAAAGAATGGTACCAGATTATATATCTGAAAAGATAATGAAAGAATTAAAGATAAATGAAAATGGAGATGGAGATTGTTATCCATGCATGGGATGTAGATCA
>CASEJU010000012.1 GCA_949288335.1 uncultured bacterium
ATATTTGGTATAATTGTTATAGTTAAGGAGCATTTAGATGAATAGTATTTATAATTATACAAAAGAAGATTTAGAAAGTTTTTTTAAAGAAATTGGGGAATCTAAGTTTAGGGCATTACAAGTTTTTGACTGGTTATATATTAAACGCGTTAAGTCATTCGATGAGATGACTAATTTAAAAAAAGATTTAATAAAGTATTTAAAAGAGACTTTTAGTATGGAAAAACTTAAGTTGGTAAAAAAGCAAAGTGATGTTGATGTTAAAAAATATTTGTTTGAACTGTTTGATGGTAATAAAATAGAGGCGGTTTTAATGCATCACGATTACGGTAATAGCTTATGTGTATCAACTGAGGTTGGTTGTAATATGGGCTGTCTTTTTTGTGAGAGCGGGAGATTAAAAAAGTTAAGAAACTTAAGTGCTTTTGAGCTTGTTTTACAAGTCCTTGCGGTGGAAGAGGACGTTAAAGATAGAATAAGTCACGTTGTTTTAATGGGAATCGGAGAACCATTTGATAACTATGATAACGTAATGAAATTCATTAACATAATAAACGATCCTAAAGGAATTAATATTGGAATAAGGCATATTACTGTTTCTACTTGCGGGATAGTTCCTAAAATAAAAGATTTTGCTAATGAAAAAACAGGTGTTAATCTTGCGATAAGTCTTCATGCTCCAACTGACGAAATAAGAAACAAAATAATGCCAATTAATAAGGTTTATAAAATAAAAGATGTTATTTTAGCGGTAAAAGATTACATCAAGAAAACAAACCGACGGGTTACTTTTGAATACATTTTGCTAAAGGATATAAATGATACTGAAGAGTGTGCACACAAGTTAGCTGCTTTACTTAAGGGTATTAACTGTTATGTTAATTTAATTCCATACAATGAAACAACTCACATTGAGTATAAAACAAGTCCTAAAGTGACAATTAATAGATTTTATGATATATTAAAAGAAAGTAACATAAACGTAACGATAAGAAGGGAATTTGGATCTAAGGTTTCCGCTGCTTGTGGACAGCTTAGAAGTGAACAAATCAACTCGAAAGGAAAAATAAAATGAAAACATATTATATATCGGATACAGGTAAAGTAAGAACCCATAACGAAGATTCGGTTATGGCTGTTAAGAATTTATCAGGTGAACATTTGATGGTTGTAGCAGATGGTATGGGTGGACATAAAGCCGGTGAAGTTGCTTCATCAATTGTTGTTAATGGATTAACTAATAAATTTAAAAATTTAGAAACAATAGGTGAAAAAGATAATGCGGTATCTTGGATTAGACAAAACGTAAATGAGCTTAACGATGCAATTTTTAAGTATACGGATGAGTTTCCTGAAAGTAAAGGAATGGGTACAACGCTTGTTCTTGCAATAGTTACAAAAGAATATATATTATTTGGTAACGTTGGTGATTCTTCTGGTTTTGTAGTAAAAAAAGGAAAGTTATATAAAGTAACTAAAGATCATACTTTGGTTAACTTACTTGTTGAAACGGGAGAACTCACAAAAGAAGAAGCAGAAAATCATCCAAGGAAAAACGTTTTAATGCGGGCCTTGGGCGCAAATAATCCGGTTGATGTTGATATTTTTGACGTTGATGTAAATTGTGATGGATTACTTTTATGCAGTGATGGGTTAACTAATATGTTAACGACTAGCCAAATAGAAAAAGTTTTAAATAGTGATTTATCATTAGAAGAAAAAATAGTTAAATTAATTAGAAAGAGTAATTTAAGGGGTGGGACAGATAACGTATCCATCGCGTATTTAGAAAAGGAAAGTGGTGAATAGGTATGATCACAAAAGGACAGCTTATAAACGATCGCTATGAAATAGTAAGACTTATTGGTGAGGGTGGAATGGCTAATGTTTATTTAGCTAAAGATACCATATTGGATAGAAAAGTGGCCGTTAAAGTGTTAAGGGGAGATTTAGCCGGAGATGAAAAATTCGTAAGAAGATTTCAAAGAGAGGCATTATCTGCATCTAGTTTATCACATCCTAATATTGTTGAAATCTATGATGTTGGGGAAGATGAAGGAAATTTTTACATCGTAATGGAGTACATTGAAGGAAAAACTTTAAAGCAACTGATAAAAAAGCGTGGTGTATTATCGCTTCCAGAGACGATGGATATAATGCTTCAACTTTTAGATGCTCTAGCAAGTGCGCATGATTCATATATTATTCATAGGGACATAAAACCACAAAACATAATGATAAAAGAAAGTGGATTAGTTAAAATAACTGATTTTGGTATTGCCATGGCACTTAACAGTGCCCAACTAACGCAGACCAACTCGGTTATGGGATCGGTTCACTACTTACCTCCAGAGCAAGCAAGCGGTAAGGGCTCAACCATTAGAAGTGATATATATTCACTTGGTATTTTAATGTTTGAAATGCTTACTGGAAAGGTTCCTTTTAGAGGAGATAGTGCGGTTGAAATAGCTTTAAAACATATGAAAGAACCAATTCCAAGCGTAAGAGAAATAAATCCTGTGGTACCTAGGTCAGTGGAAAACATTATTTTAAAAGCAACTGCTAAAAATCCAAAAAACAGGTATAAAGACGTAAGAGAAATGGCCGATGACATTAAAACTTGCCTTGATGAGTCACGTGAAAATGAACCAAGAATTACGTTTAAGTATCCTGAAACAGATTTTTCTGACACAAAAAGCGTTACTTTAAAAGAGGAGAAAAAACAAAAAGTGGAAGATAAACCGGTTGTAAAACAAATAACCGAAGATGATAAAGTAGAAAAAAGTAATAAAAAGAAAGGAATTATAATAGCATCTATAATTTCGGTTGCAGTTTTAGTTTTTGTTTTGGTTGTTATAGTACTACCTAAAGTAACCGCTACAAAAGAAGTTAAAGTGCCTGATGTTTATGGAATGGAAATTTCAAAAGCTGAGGAAATGCTAAAAAAAAGCGGGTTTAAAATTGATTCCAAAAAGAAGGCAAGTGATGAAGTTGACGAAGATCTAGTAATTGAAACGGAGCCTTCTAAAAATAGGTACGTTAAAAAAGGAACGACCATAATCATATATTATTCTTCTGGATCTAAAAAAACTGAAATTGAAGATTATACGGGCCAAAATGCATATGAAGTAAAAGCAAAGTTAGAATTGCTAGGAATAAACGTTACGATAGAAGAAAAAGAAGTAGAAAACAGTTCTGATTATAAAGATAAAGCCCAATTAATAATAGATCAAAGCGTAGAAAAAGGAGATAAGCTAGCACAAGGAGAAAATATTATTTTATATATACCTAAAATATTAAACGTTTATCCTGATATGGTAACTGATTCTTGGACGCTAGAAAGAGCAACAGAGTTTTGTGAAAAATACGGGCTTACGATTAAAGTTACTTATCAAGAAACGAGTGATAAAGAAGAAGGTATTATACTAGCCCAATCGCCAAAAGCAGGTGAAGAAGTTTTTGAAAATGATACTTTTAAAGTTGTGGTGTCAAAAAAGCCGGAAGTAACAACAACAACGACAACTACAACAACTAGTGCTGCTAAAGGAGAATAAATGACGGGAAGAATAATTAAGCTAATAAGTAATAAATGGACCGTTGAGCATAATAAAAAGTATTATGAATGTTCCTGCGTTGGTAAGTTTAGATATCAAAAAGCTTCACCAATAGTAGGTGATATCGTAGAATTTGATAAGGATAATAAAATAATAACTAGCATTTATCCAAGACGAAATGAACTTATAAGACCACCTGTTTCCAACGTTGATCAAGCCTTAATATTAGTTAGTTGTCGTGAACCTTCTTTTTCTAGTAATTTGCTTGATAAAATGCTTGTTGTAATAGAATATAATAACATAACACCAATTATTTGCTTTACTAAGTATGATTTGCTTGATGATACAACGGAAATAGATGAAATAATTTCTTATTATAAAAAAATAGGATATCAGGTATTTATTAATAATGAACCTGATAATATAAAAAGCATTTTAAAGGATAAAGTAAGCGTTTTAACGGGTCAAACAGGAGTTGGTAAATCATCCTTATTAAATAAGTTAAAGGATGATTTAAACTTGAAAACTGGTGAAATATCAAAGGCTTTAGGAAGGGGAAGACACACGACAAGACACGTAGAATTATTAGAAATAGAAAAAGGATTAGTGGCGGATACTCCTGGTTTTTCTTCCCTTGACTTTGTTGGTATGGATAAACAAGACATAAAGGATAATTTTACCGAGTTTTACGCTAATCAAGATAAGTGTAAATATAAAGACTGTCTTCATTTAAAAGAAGATGGATGCTTTATAAAAAAATTAGTAGAAGAAGGTAAAATAAGAAAATCAAGGTATATTAATTATAAAAAGTTTATAGAAAGTATGGTTGATAAAAAGAGGTAGAACATGAAAGTTTCAGTATCAGTTTTAAAAGAGTATAACAGGTTGATTAACGCGATAAAAAAGACTAATGAATCAAGTGCTGATTTTTTGCATGTTGACGTAATGGATGGGGCTTTTGTTGATAATAAAAAGTTTCCGTTAGAGGTTGTTTATGATGTTAAGCGAATTTCAAAAAAACCGCTTGATATTCATTTAATGGTGAAAAGTTATGACTTGATAAAAGAGTATGCAAAACTAATGCCGGAATATTTAACTTTTCACGTTGAAGTAATAGATGATTACACGATGATTGATTACGTTAAAAATTTAGGAATAAAAGTGGGCCTTGCAATAAATCCCGAAACTAGTATAAAAAAATTAATTCCGTACGTAGATGATATTGATTTGGTTTTGTTTATGAGTGTTACGCCTGGTTTAGGAGGACAAGAGTTTAAAAAAGAGGTTGTAGACAAAATAAAAGAGTTTAAAAAAGTTGCTCCTTCAGATTTAATTATTAGCATTGACGGTGGTGTAAACGATAAAACGATAGAATTATGTAAATATGCTGGGTGTGATATGGTTGTTTCTGGCTCATTTATAACTAATAGCGAAAATTATGATGAGAGTATTGAAAAATTAAGATGAATAATAATATAAAAAAATTAAATGAAATAATAAGTAATTCAAAAAGAATCGTTTTCTTTGGAGGAGCTGGGGTATCAACCGAAAGCAATATTCCTGATTTTAGAAGTGAAAACGGACTTTATAACAGTAACATAAGTGACAATCCAGAGTATTTGTTAAGTCATGAATGCTTTGCTAATGAACCAGAAAAATTCTTTTCTTTTTACTTTAATAAAATGATTTATGATGATGCTAAGCCTAATTACTGTCATAAAAAGTTAAAAGAACTAGAGGACAAAGGAGTATTAAGTGCGGTAATTACTCAAAACATAGATGGTCTTCATCAAAAGGCTGGATCTAAAAACGTTATAGAACTTCATGGAAACGTTAATTATTTAACTTGCACAAAGTGTGGTAAAAAGTATAATTTAAAAGATATAAAAAGAAGTAGTGTTCCAAAGTGTTCATGCACTGGCACGTTAAAACCAGACGTTGTTTTGTATGGGGAAAAATTAGATGATACCGCTGTTAAAGACGCGATTAAAGAAATAAAATGTGCTGATACCTTAATTATCGGTGGAACAAGTCTTGTTGTTTATCCAGCAGCTGGTTTTATAAACTTTTTTAAAGGTAAAAACTTAGTAATAATAAATAAAGATAAAACGTATGCTGATAAAATGGCTAACTTAGTTATAAACGATTCTATCGCCAAGGTTTTTAGTAAAATAAGTAAATAAAAAGCTTTACAAAGTATAAAATATATTGTATACTATAAAAGTAATTTTGATATAAAGGAAAGAAGATTGTATTTATCTCACCTGATTACAAATGAGTAATGGGTTAAACGCCAGCTTATGAATAACATAAATTATTTTGCGTTTTTTAAGGTGAATACTAATCTCGTATTCACTTTTTTTATGGAGGTGCTTTAATATAGCAAAAGAAAAAGATATGCCAATTAACGAACAAATAAGAGTAAATCAAATGCTTGTAATTGGTCCAAATGGTGAACAACTTGGTATTAAATCAAAGGATGAAGCATTAACCCTTGCGTCATATGCAGGTTTTGACCTTGTTTTAATTAACGATAAGGGTGATAATCCAGTGTGTAAACTAATGGATTATAACAAATTTAAATATGAAAAGAAAAAGAAGTTAAAAGAATCTCAAAAAAGACAAAAGGAAAATAACGCTGAAACAAAGGAATACCGTTTATCACCAAACATTGATGTGCATGACTTTAATACTAAATTAAATAACGCAAGAAAGTATTTGGAAAAAGGTCATAAAATTAAGCTATCTATACGTTTTAGAGGACGTGAAATGCAGTTTACTGATAAGGGTAAGGAAGTATTATTAAGATTTGCAGAAGAATTAAGTGAAGTTGGTACGATGGAAAGCACACCAACACTTGATGGTAGAAACATGATGGCTATGCTTAGCCCAATTAAGAAATAGGAGGATTAAATTATGGCAAAGAAAACACAAAAGACTCATAAGGGTACAAAAAAAGTTTTAAACGTAAGACAAAGTGGTAGTATTACAACTGGTCATCCAGGACACAGACATAATACTGGTAGCAAAAACGCTGCTTTTAACAGAAACAAAAGATCTAAATCATCTTTAAGTAAAGCTGATACTAACAGGTTAAAAAGAGCTATTGATACTTTATAGGATTTAAGAATTAAGGAGGAATAAATAATGGCAAGAGTAAAAAATGGTGTCGTTGTAAAACAACGTCGTAAGAAAGTTTTAAAAGAAGCTAAAGGTTACTTTGGTAGTAAACATAGATTATTCAAAACTGCAAAAGAACAAGTAATGCATTCACGCGTGTATGCATATAGAGATAGAAGACAAAAGAAAAGAGAATTTAGAAAACTATGGATCGTACGTATTAACGCGGCATGTCGTGAAAACGAGATCAGTTATTCAAGGTTTATAAATGGTTTATCAAAGGCAGGAGTAACAGTAAACCGTAAAATGCTTGCGGAAATTGCAATTGATGCGCCAAAAACATTTACTGATTTAGTTATAATTGCAAAAGATGCTTTAAATGGTAAGATGCCTAAAGAAGTAAAAGCATCAGCACCTAAAAAAGAGGTAAAAGAAGAAACTAAAAAAGCCTCAGTAAAAAAAGAAACTTCAAAGAAAGAAGAGAAACAAGATATATCAAAATTGACCGTAGCAGAGCTTAAGAAAATGGCAAAAGAAAAGGGTATTGAAGGATATACTTCAATGAAGAAAGCTGAATTATTAGAGAAACTAGCATAGTTTCTTTTTTTGTTGTATAATGTTTTTGGTGGTATTATGAACACGTATTTGATATATGGAAATGATTACGGATTAATAAAAAGGGAAATAGATAAAATATCAAAAGGCATTAAAGACTTGGTTAAATATGATTTATCCGTTTATAAAATAGATGAATTATTAGATGATGCATCTTGTATTTCTCTTTTTGGAGATAAGAAGGTTTTAATTGGTGAAAACGCTTATTTTTTAACTACTACACCAGGTAATATAAACCATGACTTGGATTATTTATCTAGATATTTAAACGAGGATAAACACGATAACATAGTTATAATTACGGTACCACAAGATAAGTTAGACGAAAGAAAGAAAATAGTAAAGGAAATTAAAAAGTGCGCAAAAGTAATACATAAAGATTTAATTGATCAAAAAGATTTACCTAGGTTTGTTATGAGTGAGTTTGAAAGCGAAGGTTATAAAACAGATTATAAGACTGTTGCTTATTTTGTTGATTACGTTGGAAAAAACGTTGATATTTTGTTAAGTGAAATAAAAAAGATGATTATTTATAAAGATGATGATAAAAAAATTACGATTGATGATGTTAATGATATAAGTAGTAAAGGTTTTAATGATAATGTTTTTGATTTATCTGATGCAATTATGAAAAAAGATTTTAGTAGGGTGTTTTCATGTTATAAAGATTTAATGATTCTAAAAGAAGAACCGATTAAAATAATTGCGATGTTAGCAAGCCAATTTACGTTGGTATACCAGTGTAAATTACTTAATAAAAAAGGTTTGTTAGGTAAAGATATCGCTAACGTTTTAAAAGTGCATCCTTTTAGGGTGAAATTAGCCCTTGAAACTAATTATTCTATTCGTGAATTAGAAGGCGAATTAACTAAACTTCATGATTTGGATTATAAAATAAAAAGCGGTAAAGTAGATAAAAACGTGGGATTAGAGAATTTTTTAATGTGTCTTTAAGTTGATGTTTTATATTATTTGTGTTAATATTAATACATATCATAGGAGGCTTAATAATGGATAATTTAACCGATGAAGAAAAGAAAAAAATAATAATAAAAGTTGTACTTTGCATTCTTGCGTTAATTGCGGTAATAGTAATTGGAATATTAATGTAATTAAAAAAAGCTTTAGATTGATTTCTAAAACTTTTTTGTTTTTATAAGAATAAAATAACTAAAATACCAGCGATAAGGCAGTATAATGAAAAGTATCCTAATTTTCCTTTTTTCATAATGTTTATAAACCATCTAGCACTAAAGTAAGTAACAATCATACTAGCTATAAAACCTAGGGTATAAGGAAGAACAAGAGTGTTTAAATTACTTGTTCCAGCAAGGTCTTTAACTCCTAGTATCATGGTTGCAACACTTATTGGTAGATAAAGCATAAACGAATAGTTAACGGCTGTTTCTCTTTTCATATTTCTACTTGTTGCACCAACTATTGTTGCACCGCTTCTTGATATTCCAGGGAAAAGGGCAACTACTTGAAACAAACCAACAATTATACTATCAAGTACGGTTATGTCTTTTTTCTCTTTTTTACCTTTAGCATCCTTAATTAAAAACAAGGCAAGACAAGTAATTAAAAGTGCTATTCCAATTATTTTTACGTTACCTGATAATATTTCTATTTTATCTTTAAAAATAAGCCCAAATATACCAGCTGGTATTGTGGCTAACACAATTAACCAAGCATATTTATAATTTTTCTTATACTTATCTTCTTTTGTTTTAATGTAATTAAAAAAGTCGGTTATTATTTTAAATATTTCTTTTCTATATAAGAAAAATATTGCTATAAAAGAACCAAAGTTAACAATTATCTCAAAGTTCATATCATTTAACATATCAAAGTTAAATAACTCTTTAGCAATTAATAAATGCCCGCTTGAAGATACCGGAATAGGTTCGGTAAACCCTTGTAAGATTCCTAAAAACACGTATTGTAAAACTTTTATAATATTCATTTTATCCTCCAATCATATATTACATTATATACTAAATTCATTATAAAATAAATATTATTTATTAGGTGAACTTTATGGTTTTAAGAATTTTTTTATTTATGTGTGGCTTTGGTCTTATGGTAACTGGTTTTAATACAATTATTTTATACATAAATTTATTTAGTTTTGGGTATAATTTTAAAGAATATTTAAGTTATATTATTAAATACCAGAATTTTATTATCTTTTATTTGGGTTTATATTGGTTAATTTTTCTATTTTAAAAAAAGGAGATAAAAATGAAAAACGTATATGATATTTTAGTTAATTTTAAAAATAAGCCTTATGAATTTTATGAATGGGAACAAAAGGATAGTATTAATCACATAAAGAAAATACCATCTTTTAAAGTAAATGATCAAGTTATGTATGAATTTATGAATTATGATGTTTGTATATCAAAAGAATTTTTACAAGAGATTTGCGATAAAACAGAAGTTTTTTATAACCGAACAATAAAAACTTTGCCTTATGCGTGCATATTTTTTAACGATGAGTGTTCTATTGCGGTAGCATTTGATGAAACTGGAAAAACAATTGGAAAAAGTAAGCTTTTATTTGATGAATCTGATGAAGTTGTTGAAAAAGGAAGAGAATTACCATGCCTTAATATTTTATATAATGTAACATCAAAACAAACGGGGAATAATAAGTTTACCAGAAAAGAAAATAAAGTTATTTTATTACTTACTAAATATTTGGATAAAATTTATGAAACTGAAAAAAATGACGAAATAAAGTATCTTTATTTCGAATGTTTTGATAAAGAAGAAGATAATGTTTTAAATGCTTATGAAAGATTAAAACAAAGCATTATAAATGCAAACTTTAAAGTCATAAACAAATTAAAAACAATGATTAAAGTTTTAAAAAAATAGTATAAATGTCTTTTTATTTGACAAATTAATAAAAGAAGGAGGAAATATTATGAGAAATATAATTAAAAAAATATCAGTAGTTTTATTTGCAATAATGCTTCTTACTGGTTGTAGTTGCTCAATTAATGATAATAAGCCAGAAGAAGCGGTAGAAACTTTCTTTGAAAAGTATAGAGCTAAAGACGACAATATCATAGAGCAGTTAAAACAAACAATTGAAAATGAAGATTTAACTGATAACCAAAAAGAACGATATCAAGAATTAATGGAAAAACAGTATGATCAGTTTGCTTACGTAATTAAAGACGTAAAAGAAGAGAATAATGAAGCTACTGCGACGGTAGAACTTACGGTACTTAATTATCGTAGTGCTATTTTAAAAGCAGAAGAAGAGCTAAAAAACAATCCAGATAAGTTTAATGATGACGAAGGAAATTTTCAAGAAGAAAAATACATGGATTATAAAATAGAAAAAATGAATGAAGTAACTGATACAACAACCCATACGATTGAACTTTCGTTAACAAAAGAAAATGGTATTTGGGACGTTGACCAGTTATCATCTGATGACATATCTAAATTGCACGGATTATACTAAAAATTAAGGACTAAAACTTCTTAATTTTTTTTAATAATTTTATTAGCACTTATCACTTGACAGTGCTAAACATTGGTACTATAATCATATTAGTAAATATAAGGAGATGATTATATGTCTAAAAGACAATTTAAAGCAGAATCTAAAAAATTACTAGATTTAATGGTAAATTCTATTTATACTAATAAAGATATTTTCTTAAGGGAGTTAATATCAAATGCTAATGATGCACTAGACAAACTATATTATGAGTCATTAACTAATAAAAAATTAAAGGTAGATAAAAAGAAATTAAAAATAAAACTTGATATTGATAAAGATAAAAGACTATTTACCATAGAAGATAACGGTATTGGTATGGATAAAGATGAACTAGCTGAAAACTTGGGTACCATTGCCAAAAGCGGTTCTTTAGCTTTTAAAGAAGCACTAAATGAAAAAGATAAAGTAAACATAATTGGACAATTTGGTGTTGGTTTTTACTCATCCTTTATGGTAGCGGACAAAGTTATCGTAGAAAGTAAAAAAGCAGGTGATGAAGACGCTTATAAGTGGGTATCAGAAGGTGCAGATGGCTATGAAATTACAAAGTCTAATAAAGATAGCATTGGAACGAAAATAACACTTCACATAAAAGAAAAAACAAAAGATGATGATTTTGATAAGTATTTAGAAGAGTTTAAGATAAAAGGCTTAGTTAAAAAATACTCTGATTATGTAAGTTATCCTATAACGATATATACATACGATGATGATAAAAAAGAAAAGAAGGAATCAGAAGCAATAAATAGTATGGTTCCACTATGGAAGAAAAATAAAAAGAAAATAAAAGAAGAGGATTATAATAATTTTTATCAAGAAAAATTCTTTGATTACGTAAAACCATTAAAAGTAATCCACACTAAAGCAGAAGGATTAGTAAGTTATGATGCCCTTTTATTTATTCCGTCTAATCCTCCGTTTGACTTTTATACAAAAGAGTATAAAAAAGGTCTTGAGTTATATTCAAATGGTGTGTTAATAATGGATAAGTGCGAGGATCTTTTGCCTGATTACTTAAACTTCGTAAAAGGTGTTGTTGACTCACCAGATTTATCACTTAACATTTCAAGGGAAATCTTACAACAAAGCAAGCAGCTTAAGTTAATCGCTAAAAACATTGAAAAAAAGATTTTAAAAGAATTAACAGACATGCTAGAAAACGAAAGAGAAAAGTACGAAGAGTTCTTTAAGACTTTTGGTGTTAACATAAAATATGGCGTTTATGATAATTATGGTGCTAAAAAAGAAGATTTAAAAGATTTAATTATATTCTACTCATCAAAGGAAAAGAAAAAAGTAACTTTAAAAGAGTACGTATCTAAAATGGATAAAGACGATGATACAATTTACTATGCATGTGGTGAGACGGTAGATAAAATAGACATGATGCCACAAGTAGAAGCTTTAAAAGAAAAGAAAAAGGAAGTTTTATACCTAACTGATTACGTTGATGAGTTCGTTCTTAAGATGCTTGATAAATATGATGATAAAAAGTTTGTTAACATCTCATCAAATGATTTTGACCTATCAAGCGAAGAAGAAAAAGAAACCTTAAAGAAAAAGAACGATGATGCAAAAGACATGTTTGATTTGATGAAAAAAGAATTAGGTACTGAAGTATCGCAAATAAGGTTTACAAATAAGCTTAAAAAACATCCGTTATGCTTAACTAGCGAAGGAAACATAACGGTAGAAATGCAAAAAGTAATTAACGCTATGCCAACCGATGAACACATCGATGCTAAGTTAGTACTTGAAATAAACGAAGATCATCCAATCGCTAAAAAAATAGAAGATTTATATAAAACTGATAAAGAAACACTTAAGAAATATACTAAAATACTTTACGATGAGGCAAGACTAATAGAAGGATTACCCGTTGAAAACCCAACCGAGTTAAGTAATTTAGTATGTGAGTTTCTATCGAAATAAAGATGATTGAATTTAAAATCATCTTTTTTTATGCTATAATCGTCTTGGTGAAGTAAATGATAAGCAAAGAAAAAAGAATTAAAACAAGCTTGAAGGTTTATCCATTTTATTATGGTTTATCAGCGGACTTAATGTTTTGGGCTGCGATTAACACGCTTTTTTTGACGATTGTAAAAAAGTTTAGTGCACAAGAAGTTAACTCGCTTGTTTCTTTTTCAGTTTTAATAAGTATAGTTGGTTACTTTATAATACTAAAGCTAATTAAAAAAATAGGAGAATTAAACGCAGTTAAAATAGGTAATATTATGCTTTTATTATCTAGCGTTTTTATAACTTTTTTAAAAACATATAGCGGGGTACTTTTAGGATTAACTTTATATGAAATAGCATTTATATTTAAAAGCATGGATCATGTAATATTAAGAAAGAATTTAGAAAGTTTAAATGAAAAAGAAAAGTTTTTTAACTATGAAACTAAAGGGACTTTAATATATTCTATTATTACCATGGTTATTTCTTTTGTATCTGGTTTTATCTTTAACATAAACAATTACTTGCCAATGTATATATGTATTTTCTTTTGCGTTTTAAACTGTATTATATCAGGTCTTTTATATTGTCCAAAAGAAGATTATAAGTTAAAAAAGCAAGAAAATAATAAAATAAAATTTAATAAAACAATAATCTTTATTTTGCTATTTTATTTACTTATCTATTCGGTAATAGAAAACTCACAAACCAATGCTAAACTAATACTACAATATAATATGCAAGATTTCTTAAATGAAAAAAACGTTGCCTTAATGCTTTCGTTTATAGTTTCTATATCGCGGATTATACGCACTTTATCAAACATGGCTTTTAATAAAATTTATAATAAAGTAAAAAATAATTTATCTATTATTTTAAACGTTTTATTAATTGTTTCTCTATGTTTAATTTTATTAGGTGATTTTATAAGAAATGGTTTTATTGGTATTGTCATAGTTTCCTTAGGATTTTTTATCTTGCTTTTATTAAGGGATCCAACTGAAAACTATGGAAGAACAATCTTATTTGATAATACTCCAAGAACATTTCATGATAAATTATCTTTATATTATTCATTATCTAGAAAAATAGGAAAACTTTTTATAAGTTTTATAATAAGCATAATATTACTTGATTTAGATATTAAATACGTATTTGTATTTTTACTTGTTATTGCTGTTTTAACATTATACATAACAAGTAATATAGTAAAACTGTTGAAAAAAAAGTAAAAGTATTTTAAAATTAAGTTTAAGGATATGATATATTATGGGAAATATAATAATGTTAACTTTTTTAACGGCGGTAATAAGCTCTATTGCATCATACGTCGATAAACATTTAATGAATTTAGGAATTAGTAGAAAAGACTATTTTTATTATATGTGCCTTTCAATGGTTCCTTTTTCTATTTTTATGATTGTAATAGAATGCATTACTGGAAATTTCAAACTCGAAATGTCGATTATTCCAATTGTTGCTTTAATATTCGCGATGGTAACAAGATATTTTAAGCAGATGTCTTTAGCTAAAATGGGGCAAAAGCTTGAGGTTTTTGAGAATTTGTCTTATATGTCTCTTGGAATAATATTATCATATATAGTAGACATTTTAATTGGCATAAGAAACTTTAACATTTGGTACGTATACTTTATTATCATCGTTTTAATTGGAGTATTTAATTTATCAAACGTAAAATTAAGGTTAAAAAATTTAAAAAAAGATTTGGTAATAAGAATAATTGGTGAAGTAGCATTAGGATTTATTGCAAATATCATTCTTAGATATTGGTCGAACGCGTTTTACATATTTATTTTAAACTCACTATTAACGCTTATTTTTTCTAAGAACTATTCTTTTGATTATCATAAAAAACATAAAAAGATAATAAAATGGGTATTCATTCAACAATCATTTGGATTTTTTTACATATATTTATATAATTATTTATCAAGTATTTCCGTTACAACAAGTAACCTCGTAAGACCAATAACGATCGTGCTGTCTTTTGTGCTTGCATATTTTATTAAAGAAAATAAAAGAAAACCAAAAGCTAAAGATTTTGCATCATTATGTCTTATAGTTTTAGGTGTTGTATTACTAAATATGATATAATCTATTTAAAGGAGGTATAACAATGTTAGAAAAATTAGAAGGTAAATATGTGTTTTTTGATGTGGATGGAACATTAAGCGAATATAGGTTTAATGATAAGCTTTATGCCAGTTTAAAGCCTGAACTAGGTTGTCAAACCTTAGAAAACTATTTATTTGATGATTTATTTTTAAAAGCAAGACCACTTAAAACGATGCAGCGTGTTATAGAAAAACTCGATAAAGATAGAATATTTGTTTTAGGAACAATAGTTTCTAATAACGAAATAAATCAAAAGTATACGTGGCTAAAAGAAAACTATCCAAACATAAAAAAAGAAAACATAATTTTTATATCATCCACCATGTTAAAACCGGACGTTATAATAGAGTATTCTAAAAAATATAAAATTGATTTAAAAGATATGGTTTTTGTTGATGATAGGTTAGACGTTTTAAGAAAAGCAGAAGAAATGGGAATAACCGCATATCATCCAAGTTCGTTTACCGAATAAAAAGGCAAATATTTAATGCCTTTTTTTCATACAATTATTTAGGTGATATACTTGAAAAAGATATTTTTATTAGTTTTATTGTTATTAATTGTCCCTTTAAAAATTAATGCCTATAATTTAGGTGAGGTAGCAATATTAATGGAAGAAGATACTAAAAGAATACTTGTATCCAAAAACATGAATAAGAAAAAGCTTATTGCATCAACAACCAAGATAATGACCGGAATACTTGCAATCGAATCTGGTAAATTAAATAAAACCGTTACGGTAACAGATAA
>CASEJU010000013.1 GCA_949288335.1 uncultured bacterium
ATATGACAAATAAATCGCCTTGGAAGTATTATATATGATTTTAAAACTTATTGCACATTATTTGTGCACTTCTTTTTTTTAAATACGGTTTTTTAAAGTCAAACGTTAGTTTTACTTTTTTATTGACATTTTTGCGCTTTTGTGCTAGTATATATGGCATTCAAACAAAAGGGGGAGATTTGAATGAATAAAAAAGATAAAGATGTAAATCATAGTGAAGAATATAATCTTGAGAAAATAAGAAGTGAAGAATATAATCTTGAGAAAATAAGAAGTGCAGAATTAAAAAAATTAAATAAAATAATATATGAAATTGAAAACGTTGAAAAATCATACGCGGAACTTAAAAGACAAAAGTTAATTGAAATAGAAAATGACGAGACAATTGAAAACAAAGATAAAGCAATTGATGATGAGTTTGAAAAAATTAATGATTGTATATATGCTGATAAAAAGGCATTTACAAAGGCATTAAAAAACGAAATAAGATATCGAGTAAAGCGTTTGAAATATTTAGTACCAAAACAGAAGTATGAGTATTATAAATTAATCTCAACTAATCCATTACGCGAACCTTATTTCGAAATGGAAAGTGAAATTTATTTTGAATTTTTAAATCGTAATCCTTCTATTTTAAATATCATAGTTTCTTATTCTATGTTAGAAGATGAAAATACTATAAGAAAAGATAATAATGATGAAATTAATGATAAAATAAACGAATTATTACAAAAAGCTGAAAAAGATTCAGATGAAAACGCACTAAATGAGGCTTATTTATTGATTAAGACTTTACCAGATGGTAAAGATAAAGATGATTTTATTAAAAGAGCTGAAGATATCCAAGAAAGAATAAAAGGATATGATAATAAAGAGGTTAAGACTGCAACCGAATTGGTTGAGGAAGCAGAAAGTATGGGATATACTTATCCAGTAAAAAAAGGTGCTGATAAAAAAATACAAGAAGCTAATGTTTTAGTTCAAAAACTTGATAAGAGTTCTGTAAGAACTGAATTGTTAGAAAGATTAATTAAGCTTGTTAAAAGTATGACGAAAACCTTTATGGATGAGTTTAGAAAGGTAGAATATAAATTTGCTAATCAAAAAGATGTTTCTTACGAGGAAATTGTTAACTTAAGAAATTTATTTAATGAGTTACATAAAGATGAAATATCTGATTTAGGATTTAAAATGGCTGGAGCAGATGGATATGGTAATAGATTATCAGAGTTAATTAAGACATATAACATGCAAGCCCAAGATAATTTAAGAAAGAATAAAGATTCTAAAGAAAAACAAAAGATGGGATTTTTAGGTAAATTATCAAGCATTAAAGATAGCATAGTATCAAAAATAGCTGCTAAAAGATTAAACATAATAGAAAGAAAATTAAATAAAGCTAAAGAACAAGAAGATGAACAAAAGATTAGTAAGTATCAAGAAAATTATGATAAATATGCATCTTATCAATCATTGATTGATAATGTTAGTAGTGTTGCACTACTAAAAAATCAAGATACGTTTGATGAATTAAAAGATGAAGTTTATGCAAATGGTATTGGTTCTTTAGAAGAAAAACAGGCTGATAAATTTGACGAAGCCATCGAGAAAATTGGTAGCATTAAACTAAGAGGATTAACTAAGCTTACTAAAAATGATTTTGATATTACTAATAAAGATAAAGTACGTTCAATTATTAAACAATATATAGAATTACTTTCTATTGCACATGATAACCAAACATACAAAGAGCATTGGTATAATAAGGGTCAAAACATTGAAATGATTGAAAAGGTAAAAGCTGACGCTGAAAGCTTTATTAGTGATGCGTATGAAGCTGGTAGTCTTAGTGATGCTGAGTATAACGCTTATATGGAAGCGATTGAATTTATTTACAAGTATCGTTTAGTGTCAAAATATGATATATACAAGGTTAAACACGATGAAAATGATGAACTTGTTAACGTAAATGATGCTATTGATTATTATAAAAATCCAGTAACTTATTCTGATATGGATAATGGTGAAAAAATTAGGATACCTATTCCACATATAATTAAAAAGAATAAGTAAGAAAGATAAGTAGAAATACTTATTTTTTTTTGTTACAATAATTATGGTGATTTTATGAACGGAGTAATAATAGTGGATAAACCAATGGGTGTAACAAGTAGGGACGTTGTAAATGAAGTTAGTAAATCATTAAACATAAAAAAGGTTGGTCATACTGGAACACTTGATCCTTTAGCTACTGGAGTATTAGTATTATGCGTTGGAAAAGCAACTAAGTTAGTAGATGTTATAACGGGTATGGATAAAGAGTATATTGCATCAGTTAAACTGGGTATTTCAACAGATACTTTAGATATAGAAGGAAAAGTATTAGAAAAAAGAAAATGTTATGTTAATAAAGAAGAGCTAATAAAAGTGTTAAAATCATTTATAGGAAAATATAACCAAGAAGTACCAATATATAGCGCTATTAAAATAAATGGCAAAAAATTATATGAATACGCAAGAAAAGACGAAAAGGTAAGCCTTCCTAAAAGAGAAGTTGAGATAAAAAAAA
Source organism: uncultured bacterium (assembly GCA_949288335.1). GTDB lineage: Bacteria > Bacillota_I > Bacilli_A > RF39 > UBA660 > Aphodocola. The sequence continues at coordinate 2,570 of CASEJU010000013.1, forward strand.
TAGAGTTGTTAGATTTTACTAATGATTCATATAGTTTTAAAGTTACGGTATCAAAAGGAACGTACATAAGAAGCTTAATAAAAGATATCAATAATAAATTGGGCATTATAGGAGTAATGGATGGTTTAAAAAGAACAAGGCAAGGAAACTTTAAGATGGATGATGCATACACTTTAGAAGATGTTTTAAATAATAAACATAAATTAATTTCTATAAAAGATGTTTTAAAAGACAAAAATTGTGTTACAATAGATGATAATTTATTTGAGGTTATTAAACACGGTGGCATAATTGATAATACTTATAAAGAAAAGTATGTTACGTTTATTTATAAAGATGATGTTGTTGCCATATATATGGTTTATGATAAAGATATTAATAAAATGAAACCATATAAGATGTTTATATAAAAGGAGGAGTTTAAAAATGGTCTATTATGAAAAAGAAAGACTGGTTAAAGAATTAGAAAATGAAGTTAATATAAAAGCAAAAGTTAAATCGTTAGAAAAAGACTTATCACAACTAGACATTCTTAAACTAGCAAGTTATTTAAAAGATTCCGAGAAGAAACAATTTATATTTGATTATTATGTTTTTGAAAATCCATACATAAATTATGAAAATTTAGCGATGTATTTAAGGTGTGATGAAGATAGAATGTGTTTAATAAATAGTTTATTAAAATATAATGCTTTTATGAGTGCGTATGATGTTGCTAAGGTTATGAGTAATCCTAAAGCGTTAGATGAAAAAGTTTTAAGAATGATGCTTTGTTCATGCAAGAATATTAGCGTTGATGATGTTGTTAAAGATTTTGATTTGCTATTTATAGATGAACTAATTAATATGAAGGATTATTATAATTTGTTGAAATATAAAAATAAGTTGTCTTATGAAATGGTTAATAAAATATGTTTAAAATCTTTTTCTTCTTTGGATGATTATAAAAAGATTACTAGTATTTTAAATGCTCAAGAAAGAAAAAAATACGTTAAATTGTTTTTAGACTCAATGTGTGATAATGCGTCGGTTGCTAACCAAATATTAAAAAATAAAGACTATGAAAAAGAAGATCATGAAAGATTAATTCTAATTATTTGTCATTTTGGGAAAGCGGATGTTATATATGATGTTTTAATGCGTGAGGATTTATCTGATATGCAAACAAAAATGTTTGAAAAAGCACTTTTAAATACTAATAATATAGAATATATAGCATATTATTATTTTTATAAAAATAAAGAAAAGTTTAACTTATTATTTGGAAGTTCATTATTGTTTTTATCGTATGTTTTGTTAAATGAAGATAAATTTACTAATAAAACCATTTTAGAAGATGTAAAAAACAAAATAAGATTAGAAGAAAACGAAAATTTGACTTTAAAGGTAAGAGAAAATATAACGTATACTAAAAAGAAAAGAGGTTGTTAAAATGTCATGTGAAAAAGTTATCATTGGAAAGTTTAATAATAATTCTATAGAGTCATTTATTAATGATTCATATAATGATTTAATTAAAAAAGAAGTTTTAATATTAAAAGAAACAGCAAATGGAAACGAAGTAATAGAATTTGTAGATGATTCGAATTTTAAAGCAAATAGTTTACATAAAAATACAAAATAACCTTGCAAATTCTCGTGTTTTGGTGTATATTATTGGTGTTGCCTATTCTTGGTTATTGGATTAACTCCTAGCCGTAGCTCAGAATAAGGTGTATTAATAAAAAAGGAGGATATAAAAATGTTAAAAAAAGAAGTTAAACAAGAAATTATAAAAAAGTATGCAACTCACGAAGGAGATACTGGTTCTCCAGAAGTTCAAATTGCGGTACTAACTGAGGAAATTAATGCTTTAACCAATCATTTAAAGGAAAACATTCATGATTTCCATTCAAAAAGAGGTTTATTAATGAAGGTTGGTAAAAGACGTAATTTACTTTCTTATTTAAAGAAAACTGATATTAATAGATATCGTAAGTTAATTAAAGAATTAGGATTAAGAAAATAATTTATTTGTTAAAGTAGGCACTCTTTTTTGGGTGTCTTTTTATATAAAAGGAGATGTATTATGGAAAAAAGAATATTTGAAACAGAATTTAAAGGAAGAACGTTAATCGTTGAAGTAGGAGAACTTGCAAAGCAAGCTAGTGGGGCTGTTTTAGTAAGATACGGAGATACCGTTGTTTTATCTACTGTGTGTGTAAGTAAAACGGCAAACGTGTTGTCTGATTTCTTTCCACTTATGGTGCTTTATCAAGAAAAACTTTATTCAGTAGGTAAAATTCCTGGAGGTTTTATAAAAAGAGAAGGAAGACCTAGTGAAGCAGCAACGCTTGCAGCTAGAATGATAGATAGACCAATGAGACCACTTTTCCCAGAAGACTTTAGAAATGAAGTTCAAGTTGTTAACACGGTTTTATCCGTTGATCCGGATAATTCGCCAGAACTTACCGCAATGCTTGGTTCAAGTATTGCAACGTCAATTAGTAAGGTGCCTTTTGAAGGCCCAATAGCAGGCGTTAAAGTAGGTAGGGTAGACGGAAAATTTATCATTAATCCAACCGTTTTACAAGCAGAGGAAAGTGATATTGATTTAACTGTTGCAGGAACTAAGGATGCTATTAACATGGTAGAAGCTGGTGCTAAAGAAGCAAGCGAAGACGATATGTTAGAAGCATTAATGTTTGGTCATGACGCAGTAAAAGAACTTATTAAATTTGAAGAAAAGATAATAAAAGAAGTTGGTCAAGAAAAAATGGAGTATGAAACTCTAGAGATAACTGACGAGTTGAAAGATGAAATATACTCTCTTGCAAAAGAGCCACTTGATAAGGCAATGCGCATTAAAGATAAACAAGAAAAGTATGATGCAATTGATAAAGTAAAAGAAGACGTGGTAGCGAAATTTGAGTATGAAAATGATGATTTAGATAAAGATGAACTAAACGAACTTATAACCAAAGTTAAACTTTGTTTAGAAAAAGTAGAATACGAAGTATTTAGAAAGATTGTTGTAAAAGAGAAAAAACGTGCAGACGGAAGAAAAATGACCGAGATAAGGCCACTTTCAACGGACATCGACTTACTTCCAAGAACTCATGGTTCAGCTTTATTTACTCGTGGTGAAACACAAAGTTTATCAGTTGTTACCCTTGGCGCTTTAGGAGAACATCAAATAATTGATGGTTTATCTCCTGAAGATCAAAAAAGGTTTATGCTTCATTATAATTTTCCGCAATTTTCAGTTGGTGAAACAGGAAGATATGGAGCTCCAGGTCGTCGTGAAATAGGACATGGTGCTTTAGGAGAAAGAGCGCTTTTACAAGTTATTCCATCAGAAGAAGAATTTCCTTATACAATTCGTGTTGTATCAGAAATACTTGAGTCTAACGGATCATCATCTCAAGCATCTATTTGTGCTGGATGCATGGCATTAATGGCAGCGGGTGTTCCTATTAAGGCTCCGGTTGCAGGTATCGCGATGGGCCTTATTACCGATGGTGATGATTACACGATACTAACGGATATTCAAGGTATGGAAGACCATTTAGGTGACATGGACTTTAAGGTAGCAGGTACTAAAGATGGTATTTGTGCTTTACAAATGGATATAAAAATAAAAGGTATTACTAAAGAAATATTAAAAGAGGCTTTAGCACAAGCTAAAAAAGCAAGAATGGAAATTCTAAAAGTTATTACAAAACAAATCAAAGAGCCAAGAGGTGAAGTTAGTAAATACGCACCTAAGACGATGACGTTTATGATTGATCCGTTAAAGATTAAAGATGTTATTGGTAAGGGTGGAGAAATGATTACCAAGATAATTCTTGAAGCATCTGGCGTTGAAACCGTAAATGATATGAACGCCGTTAAAGTGGATTTAGAAGATGATGGTAGGGTAATTATTTATCATACTGATAAAGAAATAATAGATCGTACCGCAGAAATGATTAAAAACGTGGTAAAAGAAGTTGAAATAGGTAAAATATATACAGGAAAGGTAGTTAAAGTAATAGATGAGCTAGGATGCTTTGTAGAGCTTTGGGAGGGTTGTGAAGGATTAGTTCATATTTCTCAATTATCTGATAAGAGGGTAGCCAAAGCGTCTGATGTAGTATCAGAAGGTGATGACATAATAGTTAAAGCAACGGGATATAAAAATGGTAAACTAACACTTTCTAGAAAAGAAGTCTTGGTAAAAGATAAGATAAAAGATGGTAAAAAAGATAAAAAAATTACTAAGAAAGAGGAAAATGAAGACTAGTAGTTTTCTTCTTTTTTGATATAATATTTTTGTTAGGAGAAAAAAGATGAGCATAAAAGAAAAAGCAAAATTATTTGCGATAAAAGCCCATGGTAGCCAGAATAGAAAAAGTGAACCGGATAAGTTAGTTGTTATGCACTCTATTAGTGTAGGAAATTTATTGGAGTTTTTTGGATGTGATGATAATGTTGTTGCGGCAGGTTATTTGCACGATGTAGTAGAGGATACTAAATATACAATTGATGATATAAAAAAAGAGTTTGGAAGTGATGTTGCAAACCTTGTTATGGGAGCATCAGAAAAAGATAAGTCTTTGTCATGGGAAGAAAGAAAAATACACACGATAAATGAATCAAAAACTTTGCCTTTAAGAAATAAATTAATTATTTGTGCAGATAAGATTAATAATCTAGAGGATTTATATTTAAAATTTGAAAAAGAAGGTAAAATGGATTTTTCTTGTTTTAAAAGAGGAGAAGAAAAACAAAGATGGTATTATACTAGTATTTATGAAAGTTTAATACATGATGAAAATAAAGAATTACCTATGTTTGTAAGACTTAAAAACATAATTGATAAATTGTTTTATCAAAAAAAGGACAACCATAATTTAGGAAACACTATATTTATAGATGATAAAGATTATTATTTAGAATTAAAAAAATTACATGCTATGAAAACCGAAGTAAAAAGACTTAAAGAATTATGTAAGTTATCTAAACCATTTGTAGTAGAGTTTAGTGGTACACCCAGAACAGGTAAAACAACCATGATAAACAATTTATATGATTTTTTTAAAAAAGCTGGTTTTAATATAAAATTAATTGAGGAGTTTACTACCTCAAAATATTATAAAGAGGTATTAAAAAAGAAAATATCAAACGAGTCTATAGAAAAACGTAATATAATAATTTTAAATGAGGTTACTAAACAATTGGAAGAAGCACTTAATCATAGTTATGATATAATTTTGATTGATAGGTCAATAAATGATAGGTTGATTTGGAATAACATAAAATACAATGATGGTGATATGTCAAAAGATACATATTATGATCTTATGAATAAATATAAGACTATTTCAAGCGAATTAATAGATGTTTTAATTATTACTTATGCTGATTCATTAACCTCTTTAAAAAGAGATTATTTATCTAGTTTATCTTTAGAAAAAAGAAGCTTTTTGAACATAGATAATATTGATAAGTATAATAAAGCATTGAAAAAATTAAATGATTTATTTTCTAAAAGCATTGATTCTTATCTTTTAATAGATACCTCAAACGTTAATTTAAGAGATGTTTCATTAAAAGCAGCGTTTAAAATACTACCTTCAATGAGAAAAAAATACATAAATGAATTTAAAAAAGATAATAACATTTAAAAGGCATTTTTGCCTTTTTATTTTGACACATTTTAAACAAAGACTTATAATAATATATAAATATTGGAGGTGTTTACATGCTTAAGATATTAATCGTTGAAGATGAAAAAAACATTAGAACAATAATAAAAAAATACTTAAGTAAGTTTGATATTACTTGTATTGAAGCTGATAATGGTAAAAAAGGACTGGAATTATTTTTAGATAATAAAAATAGTATTGATTTAATTTTAATGGACGTTATGATGCCTGTTATGGATGGTGTTACGGCAACAAAAGAAATAAGGAAGGTAAGTGATGTTCCTATTATAATGCTTACCGCTAAAAGCGAGGATGAAGATGAAATAGAAGGATTAGAAGTAGGTGCTAATGATTATGTTACAAAACCATTTAATTTAGATGTTTTACTTCTTAGGATTAAAAAAATTATTAACATAGAAAACACTAACGAACTAGAGCTTTCTAAAGAACAAAGATCAGTAATAAAAAACGGAAAGTTAATTCCGTTGACAAAAAAAGAGTATTTAATATTAGAATATTTTTTTGAAAATCCAAACATAATTTTAACTCGTGACCAAATTTTAAATCGGGTATGGGGAATAGACTACTTTGGTGATGATAGGGTTGTTGATACAAACATAAAAAGAATAAGAAAAAAAATTGATGAAGAAAAAAGATACATAAAAACTTCATCTGGAACGGGATATATATTTGTTAAATAAAAAAAGAGTATCAATAAAGTACAAAATATTCATAGGAGTAGGTTTATTCGTTATATTAAATATAATTATTAATTTATTAATAGTTAAGTTATCGATTAATGATATATACTTAAGTTTAGAAAAAAAAGAGTTAAAAAAAGAGTATGAACTTATTAGTAAAAACATTAATAATGAAGATAAATTGTTTAACATAATTTATAATGCTAGCAATAACGGTATAAGAATAAAAGTGCTAGATAATGATTTTAATCTTTTATACAGCGCTTTTAGTGATAAGATTGATAAAAGATTTACTAATTTTGATTTAATATTATTAAATTCTTTAAAAGATAATGAAAAAAAGATAATTACTTTAGAAAACAAAAGAAAAAGTGGTTATGATATTCATTTGGTTGGGAAAACATCTTATGGTTATACTATTATATCATCTTCTATTGATAGTATTAAAAAAGATGCTAAGACGACCATGATTGTTATTTTGGTAACATCTCTTATAACTTTTGGTATTCTTTTGCTAGTAGCGTATTTTATATCAAAATTATTTAGTAAAAAAATAAAAGAGATAAAAGATGTAACCGATGGAATTACAAACCTTAACTTTGATAAGAAAATTGACGTAAAATCTAATGATGAGTTAGGGGATTTATTTAAAAACATTAACGATATGAGTAATAAGCTAGAAAGCAACATCAAGGAACTTGAAGAAGCTAATAAAAAACTTAAACAAGATTTAGTTGATAAAGAAAAACAAGAAAAAGCAAGAAAAAAATTAATCGCAAATATTTCTCATGAGTTTAAAACGCCGCTTACTATTATCTCGGGATACTCACAGTTAATGATAGATGAAGTTAAAAAACCTGAAAATAAAAAAAATATGCAAATTATTATAAATGAATCAGAACGATTAGGGGATTTAGTTCATGAGTTTTTAGAGCTTTCAAGACTGGAAAGTGGAAGTATAGTACTTAATAAAACCGATGTTAATATGAAAGATATCATTATTTGTGAACTTGATAAATTATCGGTTAAAATAAAACGTAAAAAAATAAATGTTACTACTAACTTTAATGGTAACCAAATTATTAAAGCGGATGAAAAACAGATTTCTAAGGTAATAGAAAATATTTTGACTAACGCCATAAAATTTGTTAAAAACGAAAATAAAATATCAATAAAGACTTATAGTAAGGGTGAATATTTTTACTACGAAGTATTTAATACCGGAGATAATATAAAACAAGAAGAGTTGGAAAATATATTTAATTCATATTATAAGGATAAAAGTGCTAGAAATAAAGAAGGTACCGGGCTTGGACTTACGATAGTAAAAGCAATAATTAATCTTCACGAAGGAAACTGTGAAGTTAAGAATTTACCTCATGGGGTTAAGTTTATAATAAGTATAAAAAAATAGGAATTTTTTTCCTATTTTTTTACGTTTAATATAACCGGAAGAACGATTGGTCTTCTACCTGTTTTTTCGTAAACAAACGTTAGAAGATTAGTTGTTATTTGTGCTTTTAAGTCGTTATAATTAACGTTCTCACAAGATAACGCGTTATTTACTACGTCGGTTGCAACACCTTCGATTTGTTTAAGCAACTCTTCGTTTTCGTTTACTAAAATAAAGCCTCTTGTTGTTATGTTAATTCTACCTAGTAGTTTGTGTTCATTTATGTTTATGTTACAAATCGCAACTAAAATTCCATCGTTAGCCATTATTTTTCTATCCTTAATAACAACGTTTCCAACGTCTCCTATTCTGTTACCATCAACGTATATATCATCAGCCGTAATACTTTCTTTTTTTCTTATACCATCTTTGTTAAGTGCTAAAACATCACCATTAGCAAGTAAGAAGGTTTTTTCCTTTGGAATATCACAGTCTATCGCTAAATCTTGGTGTGCTTTAAGCATTCTGTATTCACCATGAATAGGCATAAAGTATTCTGGGTTAATTAATCTTATCATTAATTTTAATTCTTCTTGATTAGCATGTCCTGATGTATGTATTTCGTTTTCTTGGTTATTTACAAATACCTTAACACCTTGTAAATACAATTGGTTTATGGTTTTTGCAACACTTGCGTTATTACCAGGAATCGGGTTAGAAGAGAAGATAACCGTATCAGTTGGTCTTAGTTTGATTTGTTTGTGTGTGCCGTTAGCAATTCTAGATAATGCCGCTAATGCTTCACCTTGTGAACCAGTGCATAAAAGGCAAGTCTCTTCCGGTGGAAGTGTGTTTGCAACTTCTGGAGAAACAAAAATTTTATCATCTTTTATGTATCCGCCTTCAATTGAGATTTCTATGTTATTGATCATGCTTCTTCCGAATAATGCTATTTTTCTGTTGTTTTTTTTACATGTTTCAACTATGTGTTTTAACCTATAGATGTTAGAAGCAAAAGTTGCAACTATGATTCTTCCTTTTTTATTTTCGAATATTTCTTGTAATTCTTCTTCAACTTTTGATTCACTAGCAGAAAATCCTGGTGATAAAGCATTAGTTGATTCGCTCATTAAAAGCTTAACTCCTGATTTACCTGTATCTGACATTTTATGAATGTTACTCATTGGTCCGATTGGCGTTAGGTCAAATTTGAAATCACCAGTTTCTACTATTTTTCCGTTTGGTGTTGTAATTATTATTCCGTGTGAGTCTGGAATAGAGTGAGTTGTTGCAAAAAACTCAACCGTAAAATGTTTGAATTTAACAACCGTATCCTCATTATAAACCTTTAGGTTATCATAGCTTATGTTTTTATCGACTAACTTCCTTTTAATTAAACAACAAGCTTGATTAGGTGCGTATATAACAGGTATTTTTACAGTTTGTAATAAATATGCAATACCTCCTATATGATCTTCGTGACCATGTGTTATAAACAATGCTTTAATTTTATTTTCGTTCTTTTTTAAAAAAGTAAAATCGGGAATAACGTAATCAATTCCCATTAAATCGTCTTTGGGAAACATTACTCCCGCATCAATTATAATTATCTCGTTATCGTGCATAATAGCGTACATATTTTTTCCGACTTCTCCTAATCCGCCGAGTGCAACCACTAAAGTTTCTGCACGATCATTATTTAAAATTTTCATTTAAAATTATAAACTCCTTTCTTTTATTTTAAAAGTTAAAAAAGAATCAACGCAACTAATTATACTATTTTTTTGATAATTTGTCCATTGTTTGGTATAATATAGCCATTAATAGCTATGAGGTGTAAAATGACTGCAACTGATTTAATAGAAGTAATTTTAAATGCATCTTTGAATTTATTTAAAGATGAGAATTTACAAAAATTTGTTTCTTCATCATTGGATTTTATAAAAAAGGATAAAGAATTTAGAAGTCTCATTCATTCTTCTAAAAAAGAAGACGTTTTAAAATTAAAAAATTTAAGTAATGAGCTAAATAAATTACAAGATGAATTTATATCCTTTGCAAACCAAGAAAAACAAAAATACAAAAGTCCAATGGATATGATTGCGTATTTTATTTTAAAATATGAAGATTTGATTTTTTTGAACGATCAAGTTAAACTTAATGTTAACACTTCTTTACAAACTGATTTTTTTATGATGGAAATAAATTATATTACTTTAATTAGAAAACTTGAATATGATATGGAAAACATCGAAAAAAATTACGAGAATTATTATTCTTATAACAAAAAATCTAATTTTGAAAAATTAAAAGTTATATTAAAAATTTTATCAATGCTTTCTTTATTATATAAAGAAAATAAAAAAAGCGTTATAAACATAATTTTATTAAATAAGAGTGCATCTTACGTATCTGATAAATTTAAATATAATAGAAAAGCTTATGAAACTGATTTATTTGATATGGTATATGGTTATGATAATTTAAAAAAAGAAAGTTTAATTGATTGTGATTTAAATGATATTAAACCTTTGAAAGAAATTGCTGATGCTAACGGACCTTTTAAGGATTTTTCTTCTGATGAAATTGTATGGCTATTATATGAGTTTTGCGTTTTATATAAAAATTCAGAAGAAATAATAAGTGAAAATGAAGCGTTTGCATTTAAGGATTTAACTGAAATTTCAGATATTATAAAAAGAAGAAGTATAGATGGTATCGATCCTTATAAAACAATTGATGATATAGCTAGTGGTAAAATAAAAATTCATTTAAATGACCAAAGTAAAAAACACATATAAGAAGCTTTGATAAGTTTCTTTTTTTATAGTATAATTAAATAGGTGATTAATATGGGATTATTTAGTAAATTAAAAGATGTTTTTAAAAAAGAAAGTAAACAAGAAGATAAAAGTATAGCAACTTATGAAAAAGGTCTTTCTAAAACAAGACGAAGTTTTGTTAATAAGTTAGCTAATTTATCAAAAGAATATAAAGAAATAAATGATAATTATTTTGAAGAGTTAGAAGAACTTTTAATTAACGCCGATATCGGAGTTAATACGGTTATGGATTTTATGGATAAACTTCAAGTAAGAATAGCAAAAGAAAAGATAAAAAATCCTGAAGAATTAACCGAGATAATCGTAGATGAACTATTTATAATATACGTAAATGATGATATTTTATCAAATAAAATTAATTATAATGATAATGGCCCAACCGTTATTTTGTTTGTTGGGGTAAATGGTGTTGGTAAAACAACAACGATTGCAAAACTTGCTTCTAAGTTTAAAAAAGAAAAAAAGAAAGTGCTTTTGGTTGCGGCTGATACCTTTAGAGCGGGAGCCGTTGAACAATTGGTTGCTTGGGGAGAAAAAATTGGTTGCAACGTAGTTAAAGACGAGAGTACAACGGATCCAGCTAGCGTTGTTTATCAAGGACTTAAAAAGGCAAAAGAAGAAGGTTATGACTTGGTTTTAATTGATACCGCAGGTCGTCTTCAAAACCAAGTTAATCTTATGAAAGAGTTGGAAAAAATAAACAACGTAGCAAATAAGATTATCCCATCAGCCCCTCATGAAACTTTTTTAGTAATTGATGCTACAACGGGACAAAACGGAATTAGTCAGGCCAAGGCGTTTAAGGAAATTACCAATCTAACCGGAATAGTATTAACCAAGTTAGATGGTACTGCCAAAGGGGGTATAGTCCTTGCCATTAAAGAAGAGGTAGGAATACCAGTAAGATACATTGGTTTAGGAGAAAAACAAGAGGACTTAGAGACGTTTGATATAGAAAAATATATATATGGATTATTTAAGGATATGATGTAATATGGAAACAAGGGATTATTTAATTATATTATATGATTATTATTCAGAACTTTTTTCAGAGGAAAATAAACGGTATTTTGAGGATTATTATTTTGATAACCTTTCACTAGCAGAAATCGCAGAAAATGCTTCTGTTAGCAGGAATAACGTTCATAAACATATAAAAAGTATTGAGGAAAAACTTTTGTTTTATGAAGAAAAATTGCATTTATATAAAAAGGATATAATGCTAAAAGAAAGACTAAATGAAATAAAAGATGAAAAAATACGAAAATTAGTGGAAAAAATTTTCGATTAATGATATAATAAACATGTTAAGATAAAAAAGGAGTTGTGTTATGGCTGCAAATACAAAAACTACAAAAAAGAAAAGTTCAAATCCAGTAGGAAGACCAAAGAAAAAATATGGTGCGGAAACCCTTATGGATAACAAAAAAAGTTTCAAGTTAAATAATAACAACGTGGTACTAGATAAGTTTGCTGATGCTTTAATACTTATGGCGGTAGCATTAGTTGTTGCATGTTTAGTTTTATTTTTTGCTGTTAAGTAAAACATAAATAACATATATTGAAACGAACTAGATTAAGTCTAGTTTTTTTGTTATAATTAAAAAGGTGATTAATATGTTTGAAAGTTTAACTGAAAAATTAGAGAACGCGGTTAATAAAATAAAAGGTTATGGAAAAATAACCGAAGATAATATTACGGATGCAATGCGTGAGGTAAGGCTTGCGCTTTTAGAAGCTGACGTTAACTATAAAGTTGTTAAAGAGTTTACTAACAAAGTAAAAGAAAAAGCCCTAGGTGAAGAGGTTAAAAAAAGCTTAAAACCAGGTGATGTTTTTTTAAAAATATTAAAAGATGAATTACTTTCATTACTTGGTGATGGTGCGAGTGAACTTAATTTAAAAGATAATCCTAGCATTATAATGTTAGTTGGTTTACAAGGTTCTGGTAAGACTACTACGATTGGAAAGCTAGCTAACTTACTTAGAAAGAAAAACGCTAAAAAGCCAATGCTTATCGCTGCTGATGTATATCGTCCGGCCGCGATAGACCAGTTAAAAAAGCTAGGAAAAGAGTTAAATATAGAAGTATATGAAGAAGGCAAGGCAAATGCCGTTTCCATTGTAAAAAACGGAATTAACAAAGCTGAAGAAAATGGATATGATTTGGTATTAATTGATACTGCGGGGCGATTACACGTTGATGAAAAACTAATGGATGAATTAAAAAGCATAAATGATAGTGTAAAACCAAATGAAATATTATTAGTAATTGATGCGATGATTGGACAAGATGCGATAAACGTAATTAATGGTTTTAATGATGCTTTACCACTTACTGGTACCATCTTAACTAAAATGGATGGTGATACAAAAGGTGGTGTTGCACTTTCTGCAAGACATTTAACTGGCGTTCCTATTAAGTTTATTGGTACGTCTGAAAAGTTAGATGGATTAGCAAAATTTGATCCGGATCGAATGGTTTCAAGAATCCTTGGCAATGGCGACATTATGTCAATAATTGAAAAAGCAGAAAGTGTTATAGATGAAAAAGAAGCAATGTCTACCGCTAAAAAAATACAGTCTGGTAAAATGGATTTAGAAGATTTTTTATCACAGTTAAAACAGATTAAAAAATTAGGCCCGTTGGAAAATTTACTTAAATTACTTCCAGGAGCAAGAAAAATGGGACTTAATAAAATAAGTATAGATCCTAAGCAATTTAGTTCTTTAGAAGCAATAATATCTTCTATGACCCCAAAGGAAAGACGAAATCCAGAAATAATAAAATCTTCTAGAAAGCAAAGAATAGCAAATGGTAGCGGAACAACGGTAAATGATGTAAACAAACTACTTACTCAGTTTGAACAAATGAAAAAAATGATGAAAATGATGAAAAACGGTAACTTTAAAATGCCATTTTAATAATAATTAAACGATAACCTATTCAAACATTTAGGATTCTCATACTATAAAGTAGGTAAGGGGGATTTTAAATGTTTTTTAATAATAACAAATTTTTTGCACAAGGAGGATGTTGTTGCCAAGATAATTGTCATGAACAATGTCCTTGCCAACCAGTTATTGAACCAACCATTGAAAGGTGTGTTACAAAAGACATATGTCACACCGTAGAACATATTTGTCCAATTCACACTAGAATAATTAATAATCATATAATTCAGCATAATTATACTCCAGAATATACTTGTTCTGAAGAAAACATAGTAACTAACGTTGATCCTGGTTGCTGCAATAACTTTTAAAAAATTCCTGATTAGGAATTTTTTTCTTTTTGTGGTATACTAAATTTGTAATTAGGAGATTTAATATGACAAGACAAGAAACATACGAAAAAGCTAAAAATGATCCAGATATAATAAGAAGAATAGTTAAGTTGCACGTTCTTGATACCATTTATGGTAACGAAAGAAATGACTTAAACTTTGTTGATGGGCTTTATCCCGCCGTAGAAGAAATGTTTGGAATTGATACTTGTTTAGATTGCATTGGAAGTAAGAACGCTTTAAAAGACTATTATGAAGAAAATTATAATCAGGAAATTAGTTATGAAGAGTTGAAATCATATTTTAATAGTGCAAAGGAAATATGCGATTGTATTCCAGATGAAAAAAAAGATAAGATAATAAACGTAAGTAATTATTTTATAAAGGTACTTGAAAAAATCTATTCTAATAAAAAAGCAAAAACTATGTAAAATAATGTACAAACTGTTGATATTTATATTACACATGGTATATACTAATTATAGGGAGTGTGATATTAGTGATTTATCCATCAATTGATAAACTACTTTCAAAAGTTGGTTCTAAATACTTACTTGTGCATGTTGCTGCAAGAAGAGCAAAAGAAATAACCGAGACGAAGCATTTACAAATGCCTGAGTCAAAATATAAATGTAAGAAAAGTATCGGAAGAGCTTTAGAAGAAGTAATGGAAGACTTAATACAAATAAAATAGTATTATGTTTTTTTTCGTATTGGGAGGCTTTTATGAAGGTAGAAAAATATAAAAAAATTTCTAAGGACAAGTATAAATTAACGTTTGATAACGGTGATGTTATTACGTTATATGAAGACGTAATATTAAATAATGATTTATTGTTATTAAAAAGCATAGACGAATCTAAGTTAGATGATTTAATAAAAGAAAACAATGATATCAAGGCATATAGTATGGCTCTTAATTACTTGTCATTAAAAATGAGAAGTGTAAAAGAAATCAAAGAATATTTATTAAAAAAAGACGTTAATGGTAAGGTTATAAAAAGTACCGTTGATAAACTCTTAAAAGAAGGGTATTTGAATGATGAGAAATTTGCTACGTCATTTATAAATGATCAGATGGCTTTAAGTGGTAAAGGTCCTTTAAAAATAAAAGCTGAACTTTTAAAATACGGTGTTAAAGAAGAAATAGTTGAAGAAAAAATAAGTAACGTTGACAAAGTTTTATTAAAAGATAAATTATCTAAATTATTAGAAAAACAACTTAGGGTAAAAAAAGGAAGTTCTAATGCACTTAAGGTAAAGTTAATTAATTATTTTATTAATTTAGGTTATGAAAAAGAAATGATTGTAAGTGAACTTTCTAAACATGAATTAAAATCAGATAAAAATAAATTAATTAAAGATTACCAAAGGTTATATAATAAATATAAAAATAAGTATAACGGTAGTAAGCTTACTTATTTTATAAGCCAAAAACTATATTTAAAGGGTTATACAAGTGATGATATATCAAGTGTTATAAAAGAAGTTTATTATGAGTGACAAATAAAAGGCCAAGAACTTTTTCTTGACCTTTATTTTATTCAGCGCTAGTTGTTGTAGTAGTTGTGGTAGTTGCTTCTTTAATATAACTATTATAGTCGCTTTTTATTGTTTTATCTTTAATTTTAATATTATATTTTTCTCTTAAAGCAATAATTGCTTTAACACTTATGGTTGAATCTTCTTCTTTTTTTTCTTCGACTAATTTTTCTTTTATAGTATCTTTAGATTTTTTATAGCTTGGTTTATCTTTTTGACCAATTTTCATAATTATATGATATCCGTATTCTGTTTCAACTGGTTCGGTTGTGTATTCATTAACATCAAGTGCATATGCTGCTTTTTCGAATGCTTCAACCATATCTCCAGTATTAAAGTAACCTAAATCGCCACCGTTTTCCTTGGTTCCTTCATCATCAGAGTATTCTTTTACCAAAGTATCAAAATCTTCACCGTTTTTTAGTTTCTCAATTACTTCTTCTGCTTTTTTCTTAGCTTCGTTTTTTTGAGCTTCATTTTCCTCATCAGTTTTGTTTTCGTCTTCTTCGTATGATATTAAAATATGCTTAGCACTAATGTCTCCAACGATGTTATTTTCGTAGTATTCTTTCATTTCTTTTTCGGTTAAGTTATCTTTTATATAATCATCGGTAGCACTAGTTAATTTACTATTTTTTATTAATAAGTCTTTTAACTCAGCATCATCTTTAATACCATTATATTCTAAGAACTGTTCATAACTATCGCCATAAGTATTTTTATATGTTTCTATTGTTGATTCGGCTGATTCTTTCATTTCGCTTGTTGTTTCATATTCTTTATCTAATATATAATCATCTATTAAGTTAATTGCTACCGCTTGACCAGATTGTTTTTTTAACGCTTGATATAATTCGTCCGCGGTAATTGTTTTACCATCAACTTGAACAACTATGTCATCGCCGTTTTTGGTTTTAGTGTTTTTAGTTGACACTCCAATTAAAATAATTAATAGTATTGCAATTATAATTACGCCACCAATTATTATTTGTTCTAGAGTAAGGTTATTAAACCAACTAACAATTTTGTTTTGTTTTTTTTCTTTTTTTCTTTTAGCTTCGTAAACATCAATTACTTTTTCTTCTTTTTTAGTTTGTGTTTTTTTTGCAGCAGCTTTTACTTCTGTTTTTTTACTAGCAGTTTTTTTAGTTGCTACGTTTTTCTTTTTAGCAGTACTTGTTTTTGAATTAGTTTCTTTTTTTTCTGCCACTTTTTCATCCTCCTATCATGTACTTATATATCATAACAAATTATATGCTTTGGTGCAACTTTTTTGATAAACATAGGCACACATTTTAAGGTATTACCATAAAATACTTTGAAAAGACAAAAAGGAGGAATGAATTATGGGAAACAATTATGCATCTGGCGCTGGAATTATATTAGTACTATTCATTTTATTAGTAATCATAATAGGTGCTTACGTTTAGTATAAAAAAAGGAGGTTTATAAACTATGGCATGTTGCGGAACAACAGGGACTAACTCTTGCAATCCATGTGGAAACACTTGCTCAAGAGGTAAAGGCAGTGGATTTTTACTAGTTATAGTACTTTATATTCTACTTGCTATAATAGTTGGTTCATTTATATGTTAAAAGAAGCAAAATTTTGCTTCTTTTTCTTTTGTTGTTAATTTTAAAAAAATGGTATAAAATAACAATAGATAAGACATGGAGGTGGTATTCATGTTTACGATAAGAATAAAAAACAAAAGAATAAAAATTTTTAACTGGATTATTTTTTTAACCATTATATTTTTAATATTATATTTGTTTGGATCACTTATTTTTATGCTTCCTATGTTTAAAAAGACGTATGACTATAAACTTACAAAAGAAAATTATAGTATTAAAAGTAAGATTACTTTTAAAGATGAATGGTTTAGGTGTAACGTAAAAGAACAATATGAGATTAAAGCAGAAGATAAGTTGATTAAAAACGCGCTTAAAAAAGATTTAATAAATGATGGATTTGTAAAAAAGAAGAATGTTTATGTTCGGGTTACAAAAACTTCTGGTACGTGTAAGATGAAAAAAGTAAATTATGAAAAAACGCACTCTAATAATTACGTTGTTTTTAAACTTAATGGAGAAGAAAAGGTAGATATTAATTATGGAAGTTCTTATACTGATTCATATGTTACTTTAAAAATAGGTAAAGAAGAATCTAAAAACATTAAAATTAATTCTAATTATAATGAAAATAAAGTAGGTTCTTATGTAATTTCTTATACCGCTTTTATATCAAATGACTATAAACAGAGGTTATATAGAAAAGTAAACGTAATTGATAATGAAAAACCAGATATAAAACTTAATGGTGATTTAAATTTAGAAATTGATTATGGATCTAAATATAATGAACCAGGATATACGGCAACTGATAATTATGATGGTAACATAACTAATAAAGTAAAAGTAAAAAATACTATAAATAATAAAAAACCTGGTGTTTATAAAATAACTTATAAAGTAAAGGACTCATCTAATAACGTTAATACTAAAGAAAGAATGGTTACCGTAAAAGAAAAAACAGATAGTGTTAATAAAAAAGTGACTAACATTGAAGTTAAAGACGGAATAACTTATGTTAATGGTATTTTAATTGTTAATAAAACTTATGACTTGCCAAAAGATTATGATCCAAAAGTAAATAAACAAGCACTAAAAAAACTAAAAGAACTACAAGCTGATGGTAAAGTTTTAGGTCTTGATTTGTCACTTATTTCAGGTTATAGATCTTATAAAACCCAAGAGGATTTATATAATAAATACGTAGAAAAAGATGGTGAAGATATTGCAAGTACGTACTCGGCTAAACCTGGGCATTCTGAACACCAAACTGGTCTTGCTTTTGACGTTGGAAGTGTTGATAGGTCTTTTGAAAATACGAATGAAGCCAAATGGCTAGAAGAAAACGCTCATTTATATGGATTTATAATAAGATATCCAAAAGGTAAAACAAATATAACGGGTTATATTTATGAACCTTGGCACATAAGATATTTAGGAGTTGATACCGCAACTAAGGTAAAACAATCTGGTTTAACTTTAGAAGAGTATTTAGGTATAAATTAAAAGAGGATTTTAGTCCTCTTTTATTATTTCGTATACTTCTTTAGTATCTTTTATGTTTTCTTTATTTTTTATTAATTGAACGGATTTTTTATTTACATAATGTGGCTTGATATGTAAATGATAATGTTTTATTTCTTGTATACTACCATTATTTTGAAGTAAAGTAAAGCCATCACAACCTAATTTTTCTTCTAGTTTTTTCATTATTTGTTTAGCTATTTTTTGAATATGCAATAAAATGTCATCGGGAATATCATATATATCCTTATAATGTGTTTTAGGAACAATTAAAGTATGACCATCACTATCTGGATTGATGTCTAAATAAGCAAGACAAACATCATCTTCATAAACTTTCATACTAGGTATATCTCCTTTAATTATTTTACAAAATATGCAATCTTTCATTATTTCACCTCTTATTTTATTTTATCATAAAAATAGTGTTAATAGTAAATAATCTTAACATCAAGAAGAATAAAATATTAATGAATTAATGATAAGCCGAATGGAGGTGATGCTTTTGAATTATAAAGATGATTTTAAAATGTTAAATAAGGATATTATTTATTTTGATAACGCTGCAACAACGTTTAAGCCTAATAGTGTTATACAAAGCATTAATGATTATTATGAAAATTATAGTGTTAATGCTAATCGTGGTGATTATGATTTAAGCTTATTAGTAGATGATAAAGTATTAGACGTAAGAAAAAAAGTTGCAAAGTTCATTAATGCAAAATCACCTAATGAAATAGTTTTTACCTCTGGTGCTACTATGTCACTTAACATGATAATAGAAGGATTTTTTAAAACGCATTTAAAAGCGGGTGATGAGGTTTTAACAACGAAGTCAGAGCATGCATC
The DNA here is from genome assembly GCA_949288335.1 of uncultured bacterium. Lineage (GTDB taxonomy): Bacteria > Bacillota_I > Bacilli_A > RF39 > UBA660 > Aphodocola. The sequence goes on from CASEJU010000013.1 coordinate 21,950, forward strand.
ACTTATTTTGCCTTTGTTTAGTATGTCAAGTAAAAATGGAGCAACAATTAATTACATTGATTTAGAAGATGATTTTTCGGTTTCTTTAAAAAAAGTAAAAGAAAAAATAAATAAACATACTAAGTTAATAGCAATTTCACACGTAACAAACGTAATAGGGGACGTAAGACCTATTAAAGAAATATGTAATCTTGCTCATAAGTTAGGTATACTTGTTTTGATAGATGCATCTCAAAGTGCTCCTCATCAAAAGATAGACGTAACAGGTATCGATTGTGATTTTCTTGTTTTTTCTGCTCATAAAATGTTAGGACCAACCGGAATAGGAGTTTTGTACGGGAAAGAAAAATACTTAAGTAAAGTAAATCCAATAATATCCGGCGGCGGTATGAATGCGTTTTTCGATAGTAACAAAAACGTTTTATATAAAGAAGTACCGCAAAAACTAGAAGCAGGAACCCAAAATATAGCGGGCATAATGGGACTTGGAGCAGCGATTGACTATATAAATAAAGTTGGTATGAAAAACATTCAAGAGCATGAAATAAATTTAAAAAAGTATGCTATTAAAAAACTAAGTGAGATAAAAAACATAATAATATATAACAAAGATATAGAAAATGGAATAATTACGTTTAATATAGATGACGTGCCAATTAAGGATGTATCTAGTTACTTAAATAAAAATCATATTTGTGTAAGGGTCGGTAGTCACTGCGCTAAAATACTATCAGAAGTAGTAGGAGTAAATAAGACCTTAAGAGTAAGTTTTTATTTTTATAATACTAAAGAAGAAGTAGATAAGTTTGTTGATGTTTTAAAAGTATTTAATTTGTCGTAATTTGTCGGTCAAATTACTAAAAAAAGATTTTTGTAAAAAATTATTTGCAAAAATTCTTTTTTATTCCAGCTAAATAATAAAATTATAACTTTATTTTAATATATATCGCTTTTTTTGTTTTTTGATACGTTTTTATAAATTATGTATATTATCACCAGAAAGGAGATGATATACGTGTTAAATCAGCTAGTTGTTGTGGGTAGGTTAGTTAAAGACCCAGAGTTAAGGAAAACTGAAAATGGTAGAAATACCACTAACATTACCCTAGCAGTTCCTAGAAGTTATAAAAATACTAACGGGGAATATGACACTGACTTTATTGATTGTGTTTTGTGGAGTAACGTTGCAGAAACAACAACCGAATATTGCCATAAAGGCGATTTACTTGGTATAAAAGGAAGAATACAAACCCGCGTTATAAAAAAAGAAGAAGAAAAACCAAAATATATAGCTGAAATAATTGGTGAGCGGGTAACGTTTTTATCTTCTGCTCATAAACCTAAAACAGTAGAAAAAAAGGAAGATTAGCTTCCTTTTTTAAATTATAAAATAAACTTTCATAAAGAAATAAAAATATTAAGTATAAAAAACAATTAAAAACATATTTTTTATTAGAGGTGTTTAGATGAAGAAAATATGTCTTTTTATAGTTTGTTTATTTCTTTTTGTTCCGCTGGTTTACGCGGTAGATACTAATAGTACTACAACAAGTAAAAATGTCACAACCCAAGAAGAAACTACCACCGATAGTGAATCTAGCTGTGAAGCAAGTGGCGATTGTACGAATGAAAATGAACAAACGTCACAAGAAACTGAAGAAACAAGCGATGATGGATTATTAAGCGATGGAAAAAGTGCGATATTAATAGAAGCTTCAACTGGTAAAGTTTTATATGAAAAAAACTCTCATGATAGATATGCTCCAGCTTCTATGACTAAAATTATGAGTATGATATTAATCATGGAAGAAATCGAAAAGGGTAATTTAAAATGGAATGAAAAATTAGTGGCAAGTGAATATGCTGCGTCAATGGGTGGAAGTCAAATATTTTTACAGCCTAACGAAAAGATGAGCGTTAAGGATTTGTTTAAGGCGGTAGCAATTGGCTCTGCTAATGATGCTACGGTTGTTTTTGCAGAAAGGATCGCTGGAACCGAAGCAAAATTCGTTGAGATGATGAATGATAAAGCAAAAGAATTAGGTCTTAAAGATACTAATTTTAAAAACTCAGTAGGGCTTGATGAAGCAAACCATTACTCTTCAGCATACGACATGGCTTATATGGCAAGAGAACTTGTTAAACACGAAAAGATTTTTGAGTTTACTACCATATACGAAGATTATTTAAGGCAAAATACCGATAATAAATTCTGGCTTGTTAACACTAATAAATTAATCAAAACGTATGAAGGTGCTGATGGGCTTAAGACTGGTTATACTAAAGAAGCAGGATATTGTTTAACGGCTACCGCAAACAAAAATAACATGAGATTAATTGGAACAATCATGGGAGCTGGTGATAGTAAGTCAAGGAATAGTAACATGGCAACATTGTTAGATTACGGATATAACTCTTATGAGATGCAAGTTGAGGTTAAAAAAGGAGAAGTAGTATCAAGAAAGTATATATCAAAAGCTAAAGATGAAACCGTAGAAATAGTTCCAAAAGATGACGCGAGTGTACTTATTGAAAGGGGAAACAAAAAAGAGGCACTAAATTACGAAATGAGTTTAAACAAACTAAAGCTTCCAATAAAAAGCGGGGATAGTGTAGGTACATTAAAGTTAAAAGAGGGTAATAAAGTAATAAGTACCGTTGATTTAACCGTTAAAAAAGACGTGGAAAAAGCTGGTATTTTAGAACTTTATAAAAGATCTATTAAGAGTATATTAAAAGGAGCCTATTAATTTATTTAAGGCTTTTTTTACGTAAACTTTTTAATAAATAAAAGTTTATTAGATTAAATATTTTTGTGTCTGTTATAATATTATTGGTGATGGTATGAAAGAAGATTATAAAAAGACAATTAACGAAATAATGGAAGTTTATGGTGCAACAAAAGATGGATTAAGTGATGCCGATGCAAAATTAAAACTTAGAAAAAACGGAAAAAACGAGCTTAAGGAAAAGGATAAAAAAACTAAGTTACAAATATTTTTAGATCAGTTTAAGAACATGATGATTATTTTACTTATCATTGTTGGTATTTTGTCTTTTGTTTATGCGATAGTAACAAAAAGTGATTTTTTAGATTCAATAGTTATTTTAGGCACTACCTTAGTTAATTGTATTATGGGTTATATGCAAGAAGCTAAAGCGGAAGATGCGGTAGGTAAATTAAAGAAGTATTCAGTTTCTTATGTTAACGTAAAAAGAGGTGGGAAATACAAAAAAATAGATTCTAAGTATTTGGTTCCAGGTGATTTTATTACGCTTGAGGCAGGAGATAAAGTGCCCGCTGATGCAAGAATAATAAACGCATCTTTTGCTAAGTGTGATGAGTCTATTTTAACTGGTGAAAGTAACTCGGTATCTAAGGATAGTGAAGATATAAAAAATGATTGTTTAATATCAGAAAGAAAAAACATGCTTTATTCTGGTACTATTTTAGTAAGTGGAAAAGTAGATGCGATAGTTGTAAAAACTGGTATGTCAACCGAACTTGGTAAAATAGCATCAAGCGTTGATACTGATGCCGAGCCGGTAACTCCACTTCAAATGAAAGTAAAAAAAGTAAGTAAATTTATTTCGTTTGTCGCGGCTTTTTTGGTTTTCTTCGTACTCATTTATGGTGTTATTAATAATTATGATACTTTAAACATCGTAATGCTTTGTATATCAATGATTGTTGCAAGTGTACCAGAGTGTCTTCCGATTGCAATTACCGCAACACTTTCCATTGGTGTTAGTCAAATGGCTAAGAAAAAGTCAATCGTAAGAAACCTAGCTGCCATAGAAACACTTGGGGCAACCGAAGTTATTTGCACTGATAAAACGGGTACTTTAACTAAGAATCAAATGGAAGTAATAAACGTATATGCTAATAATAAAGAACTAAAAATAGAAGATGTTAAAGAAAATAAAATGCTAGTTGAGCCAATGTTTTACGCAAACGGAGCATATTTAAACGAGGATAATTTTTATACTGGTGATTCGGTTGACGTGGCACTTAAAAATTATATTAAAGAAAATAATATAAAAATGGATGATTATAAAAAAGTAATTGAATTACCATTTGATTCAGATCGTAAGATGATGAGTGCCGTTTACAAAGTGAAAGATAAATTAGTTTTATTTAACAAAGGTAGTTTAGAATCAGTATTAAAAAGATCATCATCTATTTTAATTGATGATAAAGAAGTTAAGTTAACTAACGCTTTAAAAGAAAGTGTCTTATCAAAAGAAAAAGAGTACTCAAATAATGCTTTAAAAGTACTTGCATATTCATATAAGGTGTTAAAAGAAAAACCATCTAAAGATGAAGATTACTTTAAGGAAGAAAAAAACTTAGTATTTACTGGACTTGTAGGTCTTAAAGATCCGGTAAGACCAAACGTTAAAGACGCAATTAAAACGTGTATGGAAGCTAACATAAGGCCGATTATGGTAACTGGTGATAATTTACCAACCGCACTTTCTGTTGCAAAAGAAATAGGAATATGTAAAAGTGATAGTGAGGGAATAAACGCATCTGAATTAAACAACTTAAGCGAAAAAGAAATGATTAAATATGCTAAAAAGTATTCTGTTTTTGCACGCGTTAGTCCAGATAATAAATTACAACTAGTAAAAGCACTACAAAAAACTAAAAAAGTAGTTGCCATGACCGGGGATGGGGTAAACGATGCTCCAGCGATAAAGTTAGCTAACGTTGGAATCGGAATGGGTAAATCTGGTACTGATGTTACTAAAGGGGTTGCGGATATCATTCTTTTAGATGATAGTTTTACAACTATTACAACGGCCGTATCGGAAGGAAGACGAATATACGATAACGTTATAAGTAATATTTTATATAACTTATCTAGTAACTTTACCGAAATTGCCATAATATTATTTGGTTTATTTACCGGTAACACAATAATTTCCGCAATCCATGTTTTATACATTGATTTAGTTGCGGATACCATTCCATCTATTACCCTTGCTTTTGAAAAATCATCGAAAGGTACTATGAAAAGAAAGCCAAATGGTTTAAACAAAAGAATATTTACAAAGTTCTTTAGTGCTTTTTTAATAGCATCAGTAATATTAGAAACGTTAATTAGTTTAATTGTTTATCATCATTTTAAAGACCAAGGCGTTGTTCTTGCGCAGACGCTTGCACTTTTAAGTATTATTATAAACGAGTTTGTGTTTGCATATAACTGTAGATCACTAAAGGAAAGAATTTCAAAAAGAGGTTTTTTCTCTAATAAATATTTAAACGTTGGTATATTATTTTTACTAGTTATTCAAATACTTGTGTTCTTTACACCAGTTGGTAAGTTATTTGGTCTTACGATTATAAGTGTTAAACAATTTATTTACGTAATATTAATAAACATAATATCATTTGTAATATTAGAGTTAGTTAAACCTTTATTAGTAAAATTATTTAAAGACGAATAATCACTTTTTAAAGTGGTTATTTTTTTGATATAATTAATTTAACAAGATATAAAAATAAATACTTTTATAAAATCACTAAATAATGAATAAAAAATATAATAGTATAGTAATAAAAGGAGTGTTAAGCATGAAGTTATATTCAAACGAAATAGTGTTTAGAGGTCATCCTGATAAAGTGTGTGATCAGATAAGTGATGCCATTTTAGATTCGTATTTAAAAGAAGATAAGAACTCAAGATGCGCAATAGAAGTGATGGGCGGAAAAGGAAATATTTTTATAACCGGGGAGGTTACGTCTTGTGCTAAGGTAGACGTTGAAAAAATAGTTAAAAAAGTACTTAAGGACGTTGGATATAGTACTAATTACGAAATAATAAATAACCTAGGTATTCAAAGTAGTGATATTGCTCTTGGCGTAAACGATGATAAGTTAGGTGCAGGAGACCAGGGAATGATGTTTGGTTTTGCATGTTCTGATACTAAAGAAATGCTTCCTTGTGCAATGGTAATTTTACAGCGTTTAAGTATTTGGTATGATGATGCAAGGAAAAAGTATAAGGATTTAATGCCTGATGGAAAAGCACAAATAACAGGCTATTATGATGATGAAATGAATCTTTTAAAGATAAAGTATTTTACTATTTCTTACCAAAATAGTGAGGAAAACAGAAACTTCACTGATAAACTAATAAAAGATGAGTGCATAAAAATATGTGATGAATATAATATTAAAATTGAAAACTTTTTAATAAATCCAACCGGTAGGTTTAAAATCGGTGGCTTTGAAGGGGATTCTGGTCTTACCGGAAGAAAAATAGTAGTTGATACGTACCAGTCTTTTGCACCAGTCGGCGGCGGAGCCTTTAGTGGTAAAGACCCAACTAAAGTAGATAGATCGGCAGCTTATAAAGCAAGATTAATTGCAAAAGAGTATTTAAAGAAGTATGATTTAAAATGGTGTAAAGTGCAACTTAGTTACGCAATAGGAATAGAAAAGCCTCTTGCAATTTACATAACATCTAATAAAGGTGACATAAAACCTTTAGATGATTTATATGAAAAGTGTACTCCTAAAAGCATTATAAAAGATTTAGATTTATTAAATACTCGTTATTATAAAAAGGCAATGTTTGGACATTTTGTTAATTAAAAATAATTGTATAACTAATAATTCTTAATAATTATTCTTTAAAAGTAATGTTATAATAAAAAAGGAGTTGATAAAAATGAACGTAACAATATTAGGAGCAGGAGCTTATGCTTTAGGTTTAGCCTTAAGATTTAATAAAAATAATAATAAAATAATAATTTGGTCAGCAGTAAAAGATGAAATAGATGTTTTAACTAAAACAAAGAAAAACGAACGAGCTTTGCCTGGTGTTAAGATGCCAAATAATTTTGTTTATACAGAAAACGTACAAAAAGCAATAGAAGGTAGCGATATAGTAGTTATCGCGGTTGCTATGAAATTTATTTCAAGCGTGTGTGATCAAATAAAGCCATTTGTAAAAGATAAACACATTTTAATAGCATCTAAAGGAATAGAACAAGAGTCTTATCATTTTGCGTCTGACATCGTAAAAAAGAAACTTAAAACCAAAAAAGTTGCGGTATTATCAGGACCTACGTTTGCAAAAGACATGGCAACGGATGAACTTGTCGGTCTTTCCCTTGCAACTACTAATTCAAAAACAAAAGACGCTATTATAAAAGCACTTTCTAATAATAAATTAAAATTAAGACCTACAAAAGACTTTATTGGGGTTGAGTTATGTGGATCATTAAAAAACGTAATAGCAATCGCCGGCGGTATATTAGATGGTTTAAAAGTGTCTGAATCAACAAAAGCAATGTTTTTAACCGAAAGCTTAAATGACGCAAGAAAACTAATTAAAAAATTAGGTGGAAACGAAAAAACAATTTTATCTTTCGCGGGAATAGGAGACGTTTTACTAACTTGTACATCTAACAGTTCTAGAAACTATTCTTTTGGAATGATGTTAGGTTCTAAAACAAGTAAAGAAAAGCAAGATGAGTATTTAAGTACCCATACCGTAGAAGGAGTGTACACCTTAAAATCACTTTATGGTTTAATAAAGGTAAGGAAGGTAAAAATGCCGTTTATTGATTTAATCTATAACATGGTATTTGGCTATAAAAGCGTAGATGATTTAATACCTTTCTTAAACGAAAAAGAGTAGAATCATTAATTTTAAATGGTTCTTTTTTTGTTGCTTTTTTAAAAAAAATAAATATAATAGTTTAACAGAAAAAAGGTGATAAGGTTATGTATATTGATTTAGATAAAATAAAAAGAGATTTTAAAAGCGGCACAAAAGATAAAAAATTGCCTATGGAAGAAATCTATAAATTAAAGAGTCAAGGTATGTCATATAGAAAAATAGCAGAAAAGTATGATTGTAATTATGATACGATAAGGCGAAGATTAACGAAATATTGTGAGCAAAATAATTTAGAAATTCTAAAAGTTAAAAGTGGTCCAAAACAAAAGACTTTACCTATGAAAGAAATATATGAATTAAAAAGCAAGGGACAAACGTATGAAGAAATAGCAGAAAAATATAATTGTTCTGCCATGACAATATTAAGAAGATTAACGAAATATTGTGAGCAAAAAAATTTAGAAATTCCAAAAAATAAAGAATTACCAATAGAAGAAATCTATAAATTAAAGAGTCAAGGTATGTCATATAGAAAGATAGCAGAAAAACATGATTGTTCATACGGGACAATAAGACAAAGATTAATAGAATATGAGGATGAACTTATTTTAAGAAATAAATATTTAGAGATATTATTATATGATTTTAATAAAATCATAGATAACGTTTTAAATAAAACAATCGGGTCTTTTTACGATGATAAAGAGAATCAAAAGCAAGATGATTATTCATTTATAAAAAATAAAAGTCGCTTAAATTAAGTGATTTTTTTATCTTTTGTAAGCTTGTGTCGAATCTCTTTTTTTTATTTTCTAATAGTGATTAAATGATATTACTAGGAGGAATTAAGTTGCTAAAGGTATTAATGGAGTTTAGAAAAGGAGTACTTTTCGTAAGATTATTTGGAACGCTTAATGAAAATACAATTAAAACGTTTGAAGTCGAAGTTAAGGAGGTGATTATAGAAGCTGGGATAAAGTACGTTGTTTTAAACGTCGATAATTTAGATAGTGTATCAAATGATGGGGTAAAAGAAATTAAAAGGCTAAAAAGAATGGTTGAAAAAACCGAGGGTAAGTTTTTCTTGTTCGGCGGAGAAGTAAAGGAACTTAAATCACTTGTTAATTTAGAAAACGAACTAAAGGTTTTTGAAAGGGTTGTGATATAGTGATAGAATATTCTTGCAAGCTAGATGAAGTAATTAGACAAAACAGTAATTTAGTTTATGGTGTTTGTGCTAAATATAATAATTATTTTGATAAAGAAGATTTATATCAAGAAGGTAAGATGGGTCTAATTGATGCGTATAAAAACTTTGATAAAACTAAAGGAGTAAAGTTTTCTACTTATGCCTTTCCTTACATAGTAGGAAGGGTAAGTAATTACGTAAGGGAAAATAAAAACATAAAGGTAAGTAAAGATTTGGCAAGGTTAGGTAAAAAAATAAATGAATATATTGACAAACATTTTGAGGTGCGTGGGTATAAACCAAGTATTCATGACATTGCCTTAATGTTAGAAGTAAAAGAAGAAAAAGTAATAAGTGCTTTAGAAGCCTGTCAAAAAATTAAAAGTTTAGATGAACAAATAAATGATGATGAGAAAAAAATTACGCTTCTTGATGTAACAGCTTTTAATCAGAATGTTTCAAATGAACAAATGATTGATTTAAAAGAAGCCTTTAATTATCTAAGTGATGAAGAAAAAAACTTACTGATAAAAAGATACTATAATGATTTTACCCAAAGTGAAGTAGCAAAAGATATGGGTGTAAATCAGGTTTATGTATCAAGAATGGAAAAAAAGGCCTTGTCAAAAATGAAAAGTAAGATGACATAAAAAAGAATAGTGAATTTATTTCATTATTCTTTTTTTTAAATATTTTGTGGTATACTATTAACTGATATTAAACCTTATGAAAGGAGTTATTATGCTAGAATTAAAAAACGTATGTTTTAAAAGGGATAATAAAATTATTCTTGATAATATAAATTTAAAGCTTGATGAAACTAAGTTTTACGTAATAACAGGTCCTAACGGATCTGGTAAATCAACGCTTGCTAAAATAATAATGGGGCTTGTTAAACCAGATTCTGGACGCGTTATTTTTAACGGAGAGGACATAACGGAAAAAAGTGTTGATGAGCGTGCTAAAATGGGCATTAGTTTTGCTTTTCAGCAGCCTGTTAAATTTAAGGGAATAACCGTTTATGATATTCTTAAAATAGCAACCAAAAAGAAGTTAACTAAAAGTGATGCGTGCGCTATTTTATCTAAAGTTGGATTATGTGCAATGGATTACATTGATAGAGAAGTTGACGCATCACTTTCCGGTGGTGAGTTAAAAAGAATAGAAATCGTAAGTGTTATTGCCATGAATCCTAAGGTAGCTATTTTTGATGAGCCTGAAGCGGGAATAGATTTATGGAGCTTTGAGAATTTAAACGAGGTGTTTAAAGAAATAGAAGCATCTTATAGTGGAATAACCATTGTTATTTCACATCAAGAACGCATTTTAAACATCGCTGACCAAATAATATTAATTGTAAATGGGAAAATAAAAGATACCGGTTCTAAAGATAAAATGTTAAGTGAGTTATTTAATAAAAAATGTTCTAAAGGAGGTAGATGCTATGAACGATAAGGATAAAGCTCTTTTAGATGAAGTGGATACAAGTATTTTTAAAGAAAACGAAGCGGTAAACGTAAGAAAAAACGGTAAGATGGTAACTAGAAAAATAAATGATTACATAGATATTAAAACAAAGGAAGATGGTAAAGGAATTGATGTTTACGTAAAAGAAAACACGCTTTTAGGTGTTGTTCATATACCTGTTATCATTACCGAAAGTGGCCTTAAGGACGTTGTTTATAATGATTTTCACATCGGTAAAAACTCAAACGTTGTAATACTTGCAGGCTGTGGTATTCATAATGATAAGCATGAAGATAGCCGTCATGACGGCATTCACCGGTTTTTCATAGAAGAAAATGCTAAGGTTAAGTATACGGAAAAGCATTATGCCGAAGGCGCAGGTTCTGGTAAAAAGGTTCTTAATCCATATACGGAAATAAACTTAGGAAAAAACGCTAGTATGACGATGGACTCCGTTCAAATAAAAGGAGTAACATCAACAAAAAGAATTACTAAGGCAAACTTAGAAGAAGGCGCAACCCTTGTTATTAAAGAAAAAATATTAACGAGTGATGATCAATTCGCTAAAACTTCATTTATGGTTGATTTAAAAGGTGATGGTGCATCATGTGAGGTTACTTCTCGCTCGGTTGCAACGGATAAGTCGTACCAAGAGTTTAAATCAAAAGTGATTGGTGATAAAAATTGTTATGCACACATCTCTTGTGATGCCATAATAAAAGATGATGCGAAGGTAAAAGCAGTGCCAGAAATATACGCGAAAAACAAAAACGCAAACCTTATTCATGAAGCATACATAGGTAAAATACAAGGAGAACAACTAATGAAGTTAATGAGTCTTGGCTTAAGTGAAAAACAGGCCGAAGAAGAAATTATTAAAGGTTTTTTAAAATAATGTTAAGGATAATGGTGTCATATCATTATTCTTTTTATGATATAATTATATTGTATTATTAATTATGTTAGGAGTTTTTAAACAATGTATGATGTTATTATAATTGGCGGTGGACCAGCCGGGTTATTTACGGCTTATAAACTTATAACCAATAACAAAAACTTAAAGATTTTAATGCTTGATCGTGGCCTTTTAGCACAAAAAAGAAAATGTCCTCTTAGTTTAAACAACACAAAATGTTTAAACTGTAATCCTTGCAGTATTTTATCTGGGTATGGTGGTGCTGGAACTTTTTCTGATGGAAAACTTAACTTTACTCCTAAACTTGGTAAATCTGATTTATTTAAGTACGCATCCAAAGATAAAGCATATGAATTAATAAATGAGGTAGAAGAAATATTAAATGGTTTTAAAATGGATTCTAAAACTTATCCTACTAACATGGATGAGGCATTACGTTTAAAAAGTAAGATTGCCAAAACGGGAGCTAATCTTATGATTATAAAGCAAAAACATTTGGGTTCTGATAAACTTCCTTTATACATAAAGAAAATAACTGATTTTCTTATCGAAAATGGAGTTGTGATAACTGAGGAGGCGGATGTTTTTGACGTAGAAAGCACGCTTAAAGATAGGCACGTTGTATCTTATAAAAGAAGAGGTAAAACCTATAAAAAAGAAAGTAAAAACGTTGTTATTGCACCTGGTAGAACTGGTGCTAAATGGGTGCAAAATCTGGCTGATTACTACAAGATACCATATGATTCTAAAAGTATTGAAATAGGTGTTAGAGTAGAGGTTAGAAAAGAATTGTTAGATGATATATGCTCGGTAATATATGATCCTTCAATCTTTATTAAAACTCCAACTTATGCTGATGAAATAAGAACGTTTTGTACTAATCCCGGTGGTTTTGTTGCAAAAGAAAATTATTACGGATATATATGCGTTAATGGGCATGCTCTAAAAGTTAAAAAGTCAAATAATAGTAATTTTGCTTTTATATCTAAGGTTAACTTAACTGAGCCGGTTACTAACACAAGACAATACGGGGAATCAATTGCTAAAATAGCAAACGTTTTAGGGGATGGAAAACCTATTATTCAAACCTTAAGAGATTTAAAACACGGACGAAGATCTACGATTTCTAGAATAAATAAAGGTTTTATATCACCAACGTTAAATGATTGTGTAGCAGGTGATTTAGCCCTTGTTTTACCACACCGAATAATAATAAATATTTTAGAAGGATTAGAAAAATTAGATGAGATAATACCTGGTGTTAATAACGATGAAACCCTTTTATATGGACCTGAAATAAAGTTTTTTAGTAATGAAATAACAACTAATAACAACATGAAATTAAATAGTTATGACGTTTATTTTATAGGTGATGGTGCTGGTAAATCTGGTAACATCGTAACCGCTTGTGCAACTGGTTTAATAGCAGCTGATGATATTTTAAAAAGGTATAAATAATAAAAAGTTTGGTATAAATTGCCAAACTTTTTTTCATATTAATACTGGTGATAAAAATGAACAAGGAAAGTTATAAAAAGTTAACAAGTAAGATTATTCCAAAAGAAAACAAAGTAAAAAATGGTATAATTTCTTTTTTCGTTGGAGGATTAATTGGCTTAATTGGTCAGATAATGGTATCCGTACTTGAAAATAATTTTGATCTAGCTCATAAAGATGCAACATCAATAATGATTGTAATATTAATTTTTATTGCATCACTTTTAACCGCGATAGGTTTTTTTGATAATTTGGTTTCTAAGGCTAAAGCAGGTCTTATTGTTCCGATAACCGGGTTTGCTCACGCGATGACATCTTCCATGCTTGATTATAAAAAAGAGGGCTTTGTAACCGGAATAGGTGCTAATGCTTTTAAACTTACCGGTAGCGTAATTTTATATGGTGTTGTATCAGCTTATATATTTGGAACAATAAGATACTTATTTTTTGGAGGTTAATATATGACGATAGAATTTAATAATGTTTATGTAAAAAGTGTATCAGCCGTAGCAGGACATGATGAAAAGGAAGGAACCTTTGGAAAACTTTATGATAAAACTTATGATGATTATTATGCTAATGAAAAAACCTTTGAGCAAGCAGAAATTAAAATGATTGAAGATGCAAGTGATATAGCGCTTAAAAAAGCAAGTTATAAAATGGATGATATAAACTTTATAATTGGTTCAGACCTTCTTAACCAAATAACGGCAAACGCGTATTCATCAGTTAAGTTTAAAAGACCGTTTTTAGGTGTTTATAACGCTTGTGCAAGTTTATGTGAAGAATTTATAATAGCATCAAGTATGCTTCAAAACAAAGAGGTTAATAACGCTCTTTTAAACATCTCATCACATAATATGACGGCCGAAAGACAGTATCGAAATCCAGTTGAGTATGGATGCCCTAAACCTTTAAGGTCTACTTTTACGGTAACCGGGGCGGCATCATGCGTTTTAACAAAGGAAAAAACAGATATTAAAGTTACAAACGCAACCGTTGGAACACCAACTGATATGGGAATAACTGATCCTTATGACATGGGCTCGGTTATGGCACCTTCTGCTGCTGAAGTTTTATTTAGTCATTTAAAAAACACCAATACCAAGCCGGAAGACTATGACCTTATCCTAACTGGTGATTTAGGAGTTTATGGAAAACAAATATTAATAGAGTATTTTAAAAGTGCTTATGGTATTAACATTGAAGGTAATTTAGAGGACTCATCATCCATTATTTATGATAGAAAAAAGCAAACCAAGGTAAACGCCGGAGGATCAGGCCCGTGCTGCCTTGCCTTAGTTTTTTATACCGACATTTTAAACAGGATGAAAAAAGGAGAGTTAAAAAAGGTTTTGCTTATTGCAACCGGTGCTTTAATGAGTCCTACCATGAATAACCAAAAACTATCTATTCCTAGTGTTTCTCACGCGGTATGTTTGGAGGCGATTAAATGATATTTTTATATTCGTTTTTATTCTGCGGAGTAGTTTGTCTAATAGGACAGGTAATTTTAGATAACACCAAGCTTACCCCGGGACATGTTACAAGTATGTTTGTTGTTATTGGTGCTTTTTTAGATTCCTTTGGATTATATGATAAGTTTTTATCTTGGTTTGGAGCAGGAGCATCAGTTCCAATAACTTCTTTTGGACATTCTTTAATTCATGGCGCACTTGCAAAAGCTCATGAATCAGGCGTTTTAGGTTTACTTGCTGGTATGTTTAGTTTAACTTCCGTTGGAATAGTTGCTGCAATCGTGTTTGGCTTTATATTAACCCTTATATTTAAAGCAAAAGACTAGTCTTTTGTTTTTTTTTATGTTATTATTTCATATAGAGGAAAAGCACTATGAAAGAATTAAACAATGATTTTAAAATACCTTTATTTGATAGTAAGATAAAATTTTATTTTTCTTTGCTTTTTATATCAATAAATGATTATGTTATTTTAACGAATTATTATGGAGATAACATAAACATATTTGATTATGAACATCATGATGATACTTATGATAAAGACGCGTTAAAATTACGCTTTGTTTTTGAAAACATAAAGTGGAACAATGATAAAATAGAACTAAAAGATAAGGTAATAATGAGGATGTTTTCTAAAGAAGAGATAGTAAGTTATTATGATAAATATAGTCTTGTTAATGCTAATTTTAACGTTAGTGATCCAATTTCCCAAGAGCGTTTTTACATTTATATGTTACTAGAAAAAGTACGCGAGAAAAAAGAACTTGAGTATGGAACAATATATGAACTTTTTGATACGTTTAGTGATGAGGAAATACTAAATGCGGTTGCTAACCTTGATTTTGAGGATAAACGTACCTTTATTGAACTTTTTGGCTTAAAAGGTGACATACCATTTGAGATAAATTCGAATGACCACGTAAAAAATGACATATTAATAAAGTTATACAGCTACATGCTTTTAAAAAGAGATGAGGCTGATATTTCGTCAATTATAAGAAACATAAAAGAAAAAAGTGCTTATGAATATAGTTTTTATGATTATATTAGGATGCTTTGCTCTGATATGGATTTAAGTGATGAATTTATTTTTGAGATGTTTGTTAAGATGGATTATAATTCAAAAGAGCGTATTAAAGAAGTTTTTGGAGATAAACTAAATAAAAAAGTAAAACCTCCAAAAGATAAAGAATTTAAAAAAGTAACGGAAACGTTAAGCGTTATAGTTAAGGTAAATAAAGAATACCGTAAAAGAAAAGAAAGTATAAAGACAAACATAAAAAAAGTTGGATTAAATAATAAAACTGAAAATAAAGAAAAAACAAAAGAACAAAAAAAGGAACCAAAAGAAGAGGTAAAAGAAAAGAAAAGTAATTCAGAAGAAAATAAAAAGAAAAAAGAAGAAGTAAATAAAGGTGAAAATAAAAAACAAAAATTAAATGATTTTTTACTAGAAAATAACTTAGATAAAAAAGATTTTGAAAAAGCATTATCATTATTAGATGGTTTAAATAAAAGTGTAATAGTACTTTATTATGGTGTTAAAAATAGTCCTTTAAATGTAGAAGGAATATCACAAAAACTTGGAAAACCATTAGAAGATATTTTAATTATTTTAAATAAAGCTGAAGAAAAAATTGTAAGTTTAATTAAAACTAGAAAAATAAATAAATCTAAAAAAGAAGATAAGCAACCTAAAAAAGAAGAGGATAAAAAAGAAAAGATAAAAGCATCTGACAAATTATATAATATAATTCAAACCAGCATGGTTGCATCATCAACTTTAGAAGCTGCGATGCTTACGCTTGATAATACGGAAAGAACCATTTTAAATGCTGTTTTACACGCAAAGGAAAACGCTTTAAAAGAAGTATCATTAAGTCTTAACATAAAAGAAGAGCAGGCAAAGGATATATATGAAAGTGCATCTTTAAAAATCATTTCTTTTTTAGAATTAGATAAAAAGGAAGAAAAAAAAGAAGAACAAATACCACCTAAAAAAGAAGAACAAATACCACCTGAAAAAGAAGAAAAACCAAAAGAAGAGCTAAAAGAAAGCGATAAGAAGAAAGAAAACTTAGGAAAAGCATCTTCACTTAATGAGTTTTTAAAAGAAACCGGTTTAACAAAAATGGAATTTTTTAATAGTTTTTCGAAGTTAGATGGTTTTAGTAAAAGCGTTTTAACAATGTATTTAGGTCTTAATGGTCACTTTTCATCTACTTTTGAAATAGCTAAAAAATACGGAAGAACAACAAAGGATATAGAACGCGTTATATCTTCTT
The DNA here is from genome assembly GCA_949288335.1 of uncultured bacterium. Taxonomy (GTDB): domain Bacteria; phylum Bacillota_I; class Bacilli_A; order RF39; family UBA660; genus Aphodocola. Next base: position 38,419 of record CASEJU010000013.1, read on the forward strand.
CGAAGGATTTTATAGTAAAAGAATCAAATAAAGTAGACAAGATTAAATTAAATGACTTTCTTAATAAAAGCAAAATGAGTATGGATGATTTTAAAGAGTCTTTAAAGAATGTATCTTCGTTAAATAAGAATTTATTAATGGATTATTTTGGTGTTGGCACAAAGGCCTTAGAAGTGGACGTATTATCAAGAAAGTATGGTAAGACGCCAAAGGAAATTAATGCCATGGTAGGTGCAGCATTAAATGAGATATCAACTAAAAAAAGTAAGAAAAAGGATAATGATTTGTCTGATAAATTGACTAAATTTTTAACCGTTAACAAAATAACAAAAGAACAATTCATGAGTGCTTTAGAGCATATTACACCAGAAGAGAAAATGATGATTTCCATGTATTTTGGACTTAATGGTTTGCAGATGAGTATTCCTCAAATAGCGCTTAAAACAAAAACTAATTCAATTTTTATTAAAGAAAGTTTAGAAAAAGCGTTAAAGCAAATCAATTCTTTGGCAAAAAACAAAGATTTAGGTAAGAATACTAGGGAAGAAAAATATCAAAAAGTTAAAAGGCAGATTTTAAAAGCATCAAGTATATTATACCAAGATCCTTCGTTTATGATTTTCGTTGGAACTAATCCGCGGTTTTCAAATCTTTTATCAATAATTAACATGAATTTAAGCATTGATGATGCAGCTAAATTTTTAAATGTTTCATCCGATGCATTAATTAATGATTTAATGTCACTTGAAGTTATGTGTGAAGAGTTTACGAAAAACGCATCAACTAAAAATAGTAGTGGATTTCAAGATGAAGAGAATTTAAAAAGACAAAGAAGTATATAATAAAAGGTATTAACGTAAAAAGTTAACACCTTTTATTTTTTTAAACTGCTTTGAAACTCATTATTAACATCGTAATTTGTTAGCAGCGAATAAACGCTATTTGCCTTAAAATCAATCTTAAATAAATTGTCATATTCTTTTTTATATTTTGTGATAATAGGAATATCAATTTCGTTTTTTATTTCCTTTAAGATGTTTTTCCCTTTACCACTAAAACCCAAAACTCTTAGATATTTTATTGTTAAATCATTGTCTTCTTTTTTTATTTTACAAACTATATGAAGAAGCATTCTTTGTATTTTATTATAAGAATATCTTTTTGACTTAACTTTTAAAATTAAATCATTCACATCTTTAGCATCATTTATTACCTTTTTTAACTTGTTTTCTATTCCCTCATCAACGTCTAGATAACAATTTAAGTTGGTGCTAGTTATGATTTGATACTTTATAATGTAAAAATACTTATCATAATCTATCTTACTTAAGTATTTTATTACTTCTTTTGGCATTGCTTTAACTATTAATTTTTTATTTTCTATGTTTTTTCTAATTGAGGTTGCACTAGTTATTTCTTTATTTATTTTTTCTTCATGATAATCGTTAGTTCTTTTTATACTTATTGGTTTTATTTTACTTTTTGTTTTTTTAATACATCTTACATATTCAAGTGCTAAAACATCGTTTGGCTTATTTATTGTTATTCCAGAAATTTCCTTAAGGGCAAGTGAACATGCTAAAGGATAATTAACACCTTTATCAACGTATTTTTTAACTAAGTTTTCATAATTGTCATCGTCAGTTAAGTTTACAACTTCTTCAAGCATCGTAACGTCGTTTGACTCCGAACCAAACACCAAGTAATCACATTTTAGGTAATTTAATATATCAATGGCGCCTTTGGCGTAGTATCCGGCGGACTGACATGAAAATAAAAAGGGAAGTTCTACTACTAAATCATAACCATAATTAAGCGCTATTTTAGTTTTGTCCCATTTATTTATAACGGATATTTCACCTCTTTGGGTAAAGTTTCCTATTAATATTAATATTAAGCAAGCATCAGGAAACATTTGCTTTACCTTACTTAAATGATATACGTGCCCGTTATGAAATGGATTATATTCCGCAATTACACCAACTTTAATCATAAAACGCCTTCTTTCCTTTTTTATAATACCATATTTTAACTAAAAAACTAAATATTAAAAGTAGAATTATTTTAAATGCGCAAAATGTCTTTTTGCATTATATTTTAATATTTGTTAATTTGCTTATGGAACATTTATAGTTTGGTTGTCAGCCTCTTAATTCTTGAAAGGAATAGTAGGTGATGGATGAATGAAAAAACGAGTCTTTGTAATCAAAGTATTTTTGATTTATCACCATTATTTTATCACTTTATTAGTAATAAAAAATGACACCAGCTTTAAGCTAGTATCAAGCTAAATTTTACACGTGTAATAACATATTTAAATGATTTTTTAAAGATGCAAAATATTATTTAATTTTATTTTTATACATATTAAACATTTTAATTATGGCATCATATGTTTTATCAGATACTTTCCCTTTTAAAGTACCTAGCACTTTTAAACCATCACCTTTATATACTTCCTGCCAGTTTTTCATGATGAAATCATAAATAATTTTATCTTCACCTTGTTTTAGAGGCGTGTTATTTTTATTTGCAAAGTCATTTATGTCTTTTAATGATAATTTTTTTAAGTATTCTTTAATTAAAACTTCATACATGTTTTTATCAGCTCCCGTTTATTATATGCATTAAATAAGTTTTTAATTCGCATATTAATAATGGTGATTTTATGAATAAAGAAAGTAAAAACGAAATTATAAATGGTAGAATAGTAATCGTTTTATTTTTTATGTTTTTTCTTTTTTTAATATTAATACTTAGAATATCTTATCTTCAATTATTTAATACTAAAGCATCCTTATCCGAGTTAAAGAAGCTATCTACAAAAATAGTTTATGGAAAATCAATGCCGAGGGGAAGAATTTATGACAGGAATTTAAACGTAATTGTAGATAACGTTGGTATAAACACGATTAGTTATAAAAAAGAGCTTGGTGTTAAGACGAGTGATGAAATAGAAATAGCGTATTTATTAGCGGAAAAAATAGACGTTGATTACGTAAAACTAACAACAAACATTCTAAAAGATTTTTGGATAGTAAATAATCAAGAAGAAGCTGATGATAAAATAACAAAAAAAGAATATGAAGCTTACGAAAGAAGAAAATTAAAAGCGAAGGATATTGAAAAATTAAAAAAAGAAAGAATAACAAAAGAAGAATTAAGCGTATATGACGAAGTTGATAAAGAAGCGGCTTACATATATTATTTGATGTTAAACGGTTATTCTTATGATGAGAAAGTAATAAAAGAAGAAGCAACGGATGAGGAGTATGCTTTTGTTGCACAAAACAAAGATAAACTACCCGGGGTATCAACGTCTACTTCATGGAAAAGAACGTATCCTTATGGTGATACCTTAAGACAAATACTAGGTAACGTATCAACGAGCAGCCAAGGTATTCCAGAAGAATTAAAATCTGAGTATTTAAATGATGGGTACGCTTTAAACGACCGGGTTGGATTAAGTTATTTAGAATTACAATACGAAAAAGAACTTAAGGGTAAAAAAGATAAATATAAGGTTCAAAATGGTAAAAAAACTTTAGTAGAAAAGGGTAGTAAAGGAAATGATATAGTACTATCAATTGATATTAATTTACAGCAAGAGTTAGAAAAAATTTTACAAGAAGAACTTATTAACGCAAAAAAAGAACCTAATACCGAGTATTATGATCATTCGTCCGTTGTTATAACGGATCCTAATACTGGAGAGATTCTTGCGATGGCTTCTAAACAGATTACGAAAACATCCGATGGATATAAAGTAAGTGATTACACAACTAATTTATTAACCGGAAGTGATACCCCGGGTTCAATAGTTAAAGGAGCATCAATGCTTGTTGGTTACAAAACTGGTAATTTACAAATAGGAGAAGTATTTTATGATAAATGTATAAAGTTTAAAAACACACCACAAAAGTGTTCTTGGAGTACTTCTTTGGGTGCTTTAAACGACATAAAGGCTTTGCAATTATCATCAAACTCTTATCAGTTTCAATTGGCGTTAAAAGTTGCTGGTGTAAATTATTATTACAACATGCCAATAAAAATAGATGATAGTGCACTAAATACCTATAGAAACGTGTTTAATTCTCTTGGACTGGGAGTAAAATCAGGCATTGATTTGCCATTTGAAACCGAAGGCTATAAAGGAAAGCAATCTAACGCTGGGCTTTTACTTAACTTTGCAATTGGTCAGTATGATACTTATTCTGCAATGCAACTATCAAGTTACATTAACACGCTTGCAAACGATGGAAAAAGATTAAAACTTAACTTGGTAAAAGAAATAAGAAAGGCGACCCAAGATGACGGTATTGGGGAGGTTAAAAGCTCTTATGAACCAGTTGTTTTAAATACTTCATCAATCGATAAAGTGTATTTTGAAAGGATAAAAGAAGGCTTTAAAAGCGTTATGCAAGGATCACTTGGAAGAGGATACATGGGAAATGCTCCAAATCCAGCGGGAAAAACGGGAACCTCAGAAACCTTTTACGATAGCGATGGCGATGGTGTGGTAGATAAAGAAACCTATAGTAAGTCATTTGTTGGTTATGCACCTTATGATAATCCGGTTATGAGTATCATTTCAATATCCCCTCACGTTAGGTATAAAAAAAGTTCATCAACGTATGCTAGTAGTGTCAATAAAAGAATTGTATCAAGAATTTGTAATATTTTCTTTGAAAATTATGAATAATCTGATATAATACCATTAGTTAACTTCGAAAAGGAGGGGAATTTTATGGCAAAAAATGAAAATAGAGCTAACGTATCTTTAAAATGTACTAAGTGTGGTAACATAAATTATCGTACTCCAAAGAACAAGGTAAATAGCCCTGAACGTATGGAAATAAGTAAGTTCTGTAAGTTTTGTAAAGAACATACTAATCACAAAGAAACTAAAAACTAATAAGCTTATAAGGCTTATTTTTTATCGTATTTAAAAGAAAGGAGTAGTAAAGATGGTAAACGTAAATGACATAAAAAACGGAATGACCATTGAAGATGAGGGAAACATTTTCCAAGTTTTAGAATTTCAGCACGTTAAACCTGGAAAAGGTGCGGCTTTCGTTAAAATGAAATTAAAAAATTTAAGAACTGGTGCAACGCTTGAAAAAACATATAACAGTAGCGTTAAGCTAGCTAAAGCTCACGTTCAAAGAAAACCAATGCAGTATTTATACCAAGCAGGTGATGCATATAGTTTTATGGATATGAATACTTATGAGCAAGTTGAGTTATCAGCATCTCAAATTGGTGATGACTTAAAATACTTAAAAGAAAACTTAATGGTTGATTTAATATACTATGGTGAAGAGTTAATCGGACTTAACTTACCTGAAAAGATTGATTACGTAATTACCGCAACAGAACAAGCTGTTAAAGGTAACACATCATCTGGTGCTCAAAAAGACGCTACACTAGAAAACGGAATGACCATAAAGGTTCCTTTGTTTATTAACGAAGGTGAAAGCGTACTTGTTTCAACCAAAGATGGAAAATATGTATCAAGAGCCTAAATGGCTTTTTTCTGTTATAAAGAGGTGTTATATTGAAAAACTTTTTTAAAAAGCATGATGAAATAACAAAAGATGAAAATGATAATCTTAAACAGTTTGATGAAAATGGTAAAATAATAATATATGTGTACGATAAGGATTTTGATGCAAAAAATATGATGATCCATTCCTCGATTGTACTTTTAAAAAACATCCAGATAGTGACGTATTATGTGATACGGACGGTTTTGATTTTGGGTATGATGGTTTTAGTAAAAAGCTTAATCTAAAAAATAATAGAAGAAAAAAGTAAAATTTTCTCTTTTTTTAATATAGCTATTTTAAAAATTAAATAATTGTGTTAAAATGTTTTATATAGTAGTACAAAATATATGGAGGGATAAACATGGCATTCAGTTTAAAAAAATTCTTAGGTAGTAGTGATGTTTCAAGTGAGGATGAATATTATACACTAAGCGTTGAGGAAGCAACAAGAGAAGAAGCTCAAGAGGGTAGTAAAATGATTCTTTTAGAACCTAGGGCATATTCTGAATCACAACAAATCGCTGATTACTTAAAGAAAAGAAACACGGTTGTTGTTAATTTAAAAAGAGTAACACCTGATCAAGGTAAAAGAATAATTGATTTTGTAAGCGGATGTTTATATGCAATCGGTGGAACCATGCAAAAACTGGGTGATGGTATATTTTTATGCGCTCCTAAAAACATAAACGTACAAGGTAAAATGACCGATGAAGACGAACCTAAAAGAGGAAGAAAAAATATATCTGAAGATTTTTAAAAGATAACAAAAAAGGATAAGTAAATTTTTCTACTTATCCTTTTTATATTTTACATATGCATTTGATTTTGATTTCGATATTGATCTAACCATTCACCATATAATTCGTCAATTTCTACGAGTTTTTTTGCTTCGTTGTAAAGAGGTTCTAGATTTTTAGATTCAATTGCAGCAATTACGTCTTTTGGATCTATTTTACTTTGTCTTGCATCATCTAAATATCTTCCTACAAAATCACTATTTTGAGAAAGTAAGTTATCTACTTTAGGATTGTTTAAGGCTTGTTGCACCCTTTGTTTAAATGATTCATTATATTCCATA
>CASEJU010000014.1 GCA_949288335.1 uncultured bacterium
AAAGGGTTAAAAAATGTGCATTTTCTTATGAAAAAGCACATTTTTTACCATAATGCACTTATTTGTGCACTTTATTTTGATTTAACGGACTTTAAAAAACGTTAGTTATTTATTTTTCATTCTATTAATAAATATATTATTTATCTCCTCTTGTTTTTCTAGTGATTCAATATCATTAACAACCAATCTAGATCCATTAAACTTGGCCTCACAAACAACGCATTTATCGGTTGCAATATCATTTAAATTATCCACTTGAATTAAGAACAAAAATATCCTTTTTTCCTTAATAAATTCATCTAATACATAATATTCTAAACCTTGAGATAGCTTTATAACCTTACCTATCATAATCCTTTACCTCCAACACCCTTTAAAAGTTCAGAAACAGATACCCAAGCTTGTGAAGTTCCGTTTTTACTTGCCACGTCAACCGCTATTTGACTAGGATCAATTCCGGATTGATTACAAAAATCAGTTATCGATAAACCATTAGTGTTTATCATTCTTGCAACCGTACCATCAGGATTCATAACCGCAAACCGTTTAAAAATAGATCCTTCATTAACATATTCAGATATTAAATTTTCGGTATTAGAACCAGTAGTTGCCCAGTTTGCAGTATCATGACCAACAGATACATTATAATCCCCAACGTTATCACCAATTTTTATACCAGACATCGGATCAGAAGTAGTTGTGGTTGCTGGATCTAGTTTTGGTTGACCATCAGTTATAACAGAATCAGGTGTTGGAATTGTATCAGGAGTTGCTGCTAATTTAGCAGCAGCAAAATTATATATGGAACTTGCTATGTTAAGTCCTAAGCCCGTATATATTGCTCCATTCAAAAACCAATTTGCATCACGACAAAATTCTTCTGATTTAAAATACTCTTTTAGCTTTTGTATTTTACCTTTAATTCCTGGCATTGGCTCTTCAACACTTTCTACTGGTAATTCACCATTTAGCCTTTGCATTTGCAATTTTTTTCTTCTTTTAGAAATAAGCATTTTTGCTATTCCGCCAGCTATAGCCATAACTGATACTCCTACCGTTCCACAAGTGAAAAATACTGTTGCACCAACACCTATTCCAGCTGCTAATGCTACATATGTTTTCCATGTCTTCTTTGGCGAATTTTCATTTATTACCGGAAGTTCTGGTTTAGGATCATCTTCACTAGTAAGATCCGCATCATTAACAGGACCATCATTTTCATTTTGATTTTTTATAAGCTTATCAATCTGTGCAGCACGAGCTTGAAAATCATTTTTATTATCTCCGTTTGGTAAATCAGCTATTAACTTGCAAGCCTTATCTAATAAATTTCTATCTAATTTACTTTCTGCTTCATCTAACAATTCTTCTATTACGTCTACGCCATCTTTAACCGGTGATAATTGTTCATTTTTTTCTTCTTCATACGCTTGCTTTTCAGAATAAGCAATATAAATTCTTTGAAGTTCAGGATTTCTTAGCAAAGTCTCATCGAACGTTGTTTTTAAATACTTTTCCAATTCTTTATTATCTAGCTTAATTTCAGCAAGTATTTTTAAAGCCTCATATATTTCTTTTGAATCATATCCTTTTTTCAAATATCTTCCAAGCAATAATATTTGCATGGTCATTACGTGTGCCATTTTCTTTTTAGCAAGCTTTTGATCTTCATATATCGCTTTATCAATTATCTCTAATTCCTCATCTAATTTTTCATCTTTTTCCTTTTGAGATAAGTTAGGATATTCCTCGATTAAATATACTTTTTCACTTAACTCTGCATACTTTTTTTGTTTTTCGGTTTCTTTTTCTTCATCAGAAAGTGATGGATTATTTTCGATTGCTTCGATCTCAGCGTCTAAAAAATCGCAAATTTCATCCATTTTCTTTTTTCTTTCTTCCATAGACATATCTGTAATTCGAGCTTTTTCTCTTATTATTTCTGATTTTTTAAAAGCCCATTTCGTAGGTATTTCATCATATAAAGAAGCCATGTTAGATAGTTTGTTTATAGTTAATAAAGAATTATTAACTACGTTTATTGAGCGCGAAACGAACTTTCCATCTTCAGAATAATCTTTTTGTTTTTTAAACTGCTGCTTTGCATCGTAAATATCGGCTTCTAGCTTTTCATAGGATTCATCTTTACTTGTGCTAGTTTGATTATTAATTTCGTTAAGCTTCTTTTTATTATCATCAATAATCTTTCTTTGTTTTTCTAACTCATCGTTCATAAGTCTTATTTGTTCTTCATACTCTTCTTCAGTCATATTCTCTTTATTTATATTTAAAACCGTTATACTTTTATTTAAGTTTTCAATGATTTGACTAGCTTTTTTTATTTCGTTTAGTACATCATCTTTATTTTGATTCATTTTCATTACTCCTATTACCATAATATTCATTAACTAACTCTAATTTTTCATTAACTTTATTACTGAAAATCTCTAATAACGGTTTTAATTTATTAACGTCTTTTTCTTCTAAAAGCCCATCACTAGTACACTTAAACACAACGAACTTATCACTCGGGTTATCATTTTCATCTAACCTATTAACAAAAATATATCTTTCTTCATCATAAAAAGTTTCCTCTAAAGTTACATACTTACCACTTCTTAAAGAAAAAACATCATCCAACTTTACTTGCATAAAAACAAATCCTTTCTTAACACACTACTTTTTATATATTTTATATTTTATCATTTATTGTTATTATTGTAAATAAATCAACAATAAAACAACAGTTTGTTATCCACCGAACTTAAATACTAAATATCCTATTATTGCAATAACAACGATTATGGCAGACAAAATAATAATACTTATTTTTCCGCTTTTTTTATCATGCATTTGCCCAGATTCATCTGCTTCATACATTTTTTCTAAGTACCTTTCGTATGATTCGGATAAATAGTAACGATCTCTTGTTTTAAAAATATTATCATAATAATTTTTAAAACTTACTGGCAACTTATTTTTATTTTTGTTATAAATTCTTTCTATGTCATTAAAGGTTGCATTATTATCTATTTTTTCATCAATCAAAACTTGCAAGCTTGTTATTGCAAATGCATATAAATCCGTTTTTTCAGAAACAATTTTATATATTGAATCTTGATATTTTTTATCTACTTCATTATTAACAACGTTATTCTTAATAACAAACGCATCACAATCAATTAACTTTACTTTTCCATCTTTATCAAAGAAAATATTATCGGGATTTAAATCACATATAAATATGTGTTTCTCATGCAATTTTTTCATAACATCTTCAATTGCTTTTATCTTTTCTATCTTTTCTTCAAAACTATAGTTAGAACTTTTATTCCATAAAGCTTCTCCCTCTGGTAGATACTCCATTATGTATCCAACAAAAACCCCATCATAATAAACCAAATGTTTAGGTTTTACGATTTCTTCCATATCAAGATCTTTAATATACCTTAAAGTTTCTTCCCGGTCTTTTATATAAGTAAAAGAAGTAGACGTAAACATTTTAAGTATTTTTCCATCTTGAGTAAGATAGATATTACCAGATCTTCCAGATGCTATTTTCTTAACAAGTTTTAAAGTTTTATAATCAACTGAATCGGCGGGAATATCTCTAAATTTATCATTTAAATGACGCGTTGCAACAGCACTTATAACACTAACACTAAGCAAACTGCCATCCTCGTTAATACCAACTTCATAAAATCCTAATCCTTTATAAATGTTAAGCAAACTAGCATCGTGTTCATCAACGGTTACGATTACGTTTCTTGAACCAACTTCTCCTGCAACATAAATTACAGCTTCTACAAGTAAGTATTCCATATTCTTATTTTTAAATTCATCTAATACGTACAATTTATTTATTTCCACTTGGGATGAATTATTACTACTTTTAAACTCAAACGTAACATACCCAATTAGCATACCATTAGTTTGGATAACGATGGTTATTTTGTTTCTAAAATATTCTGGTACAACGTAATCATCTATGTCTAATAAACAATCTTTTTTTAAATTTTCACTAGAGAAAGTGTTAACAATGTCCGCGAAAATATCAAAGTCAGTTTCTAATATACCAAGGTTAAGATTTTCCTTCTTTACTAAATTAATCATACTAAACACCACCGCTTGCTTATTTTCATACTAATACAATTATAACCTTTTTTTTAATATATTTCTACAAAAAAACAAAAAAAGATAGAAAATCTACCTTTTAATCATTTAAATTACTTATTATTTTTTCTATTTTGTTTCCATACTCGATTGATTCATCATAAATAAACCTTAAATCAGGTATTCTTCTTATTTCTAATTTTCTTTTGGCAAGCTCAGTTTTAATAAAACCTTTAGCGACATTTAAATCATGAATGCATTTATCTTTTTTATTTTGATCCAAAACGGTACAATAAACCTGAGCTAAAGATAAATCCGTATCAACCTTACAATAAGTAATCGTTACAAACTTAATGTCTTCATCATTAACTTCATTTTGTAATATATCACTTATTTCTTTTACTAATAAATTTGCTATTCTTTCGGTTTTAACGCTCATAATTACCTCTTTATTTCAACAAGTTCATAAGCTTCTATTATGTCTTGCTCTTTAATGTCTTGATAGTTTTCTAAGGTTATACCACACTCAAAACCTGCTTTAACTTCTTTAGCTTGGTCTTTCTCCCTTTGAATCGTGTTTATTGCACCATCATAAATTACTATGCCATCCCTTACTAAACGTGCTTTTGCACCCATTTTTACAACTCCATCTAATACGTAGCACCCGGCAATGTTTCCGGTTTTAGAAAACTTATATATTTTTCTTATTTCCGCACTACCGATGGTTTTTTCTTCGTACTCTGGATCAAGCATTCCCTTCATGGCAGATTCCATTTCTTCCACTACTTTATATATAATGTTATGAAGTCTTACATCAACCCCATACTCTTTTGCAACATCTAATATTTTTCCGGATGGTCTTACGTTGAAACCTATTATTATGGCATTTGATGCATTAGCTAAAACAATATCACTTTCCGTTATTGTTCCAACACCACTTCTTATTACGTTTAAACGGCATCCTTCTACCTCTATTTTAGATAAAGTATTTTTAACCGCTTCCTCGCTTCCTTTAACATCCGCTTTTAAAACTATGTTTATCTCTTTTAAACCTTCTGATATTTTGCCAAATAACTCATCGATACTTAACGCGCTAGACACCTTATTTGCTTTTAACTTAGCCGTCTGGCTTCTTTGTTGTGCAACACTATGTGCTTGCTTTTCTGATTCAAAAGCCATAAACCTATCGCCAGCAGTTGGTACACCAGATATTCCCGTTACACTAACTGGCGTAGCTGGTAAAGCCTCAACAACCTCTTCTCCCAAATCATTTTTCAAGGTCCTTATCTTACCAAAATACTCCCCTATAACAACCGGATCCCCAAGTCTTAAGGTACCGTTTTGAACAAGTAAGGTAACCAATGATCCTACGTTTTTATCAAGTTTAGATTCTATTACAGTACCCATTGCATAACGCTTTGGATTTGCTTTTAATTCCTGCATTTCTGCAACCAAAAGCAAGTTATCTAATAATTTATCGATACCTTCATGCGTTTTTGCAGAAATTGGAACGAATAAAGTATCGCCACCCCATGCTTCAGGTGTAAGTCCGCGTTCGCTCATCTCGCGCATAACCCTATCAGGATCTGCTCCTGGTTTATCCATTTTATTTATAGCTACTATGATAGGAACGTTTGCAGCCTTAGCATGATCTATTGCTTCAACCGTCTGTGGCATTACCCCGTCATCCGCGGCAACAATTATAATTACAATGTCAGTAATTGATGCCCCGCGAGCTCTCATTTCAGTGAATGCGGCATGTCCTGGTGTATCGATAAAAGTAATTTTTTTATCATTATACTTAACTTGGTACGCACCAATATGCTGCGTTATTCCACCAAACTCACCATCTACAACACTACTTTTTCTTATGGCATCTAATAGTGATGTTTTTCCATGATCAACGTGTCCCATAATTGTAACAACAGGAGGTCTTTGTTCTAAATCTTTAGGATCATCATTAACTTCAAACATTTCAAAATTAGAAATATCAGCCGTCTCTTCTTTCTTTAACGTTTTATCATACTCAAGTGCCAATACCGAAGCATCATCATAACTAATTGCCATGTTTTGATTAGCCATAATGCCAAGCATCATAAGTTTTTTTATTATTTCGGTAACTGGTTTATTAATGCTTTCAGCAAAATCCTTAATAGTCATACCATCTTTGTATAAAATAATGCTATCATCAGCTTCGTTTTCATTAGAAACTAGCTTTTCCCTATGTTTATACATTTCTTTTTTAGCGTCTTTTATATCTTTTGACTTATTCTTATTTTTGTTTTTCTTCTTTTTAGCGGTTGGTTCACTATTATAAACCGTATCCTTTTTATCTATTAAGGTGTCAACCACCTCATCATAATAATCGTCTTCTTCCATTTTTTTAATTATTTCTTCATCTTGCTCTATGACGTTATCTAAATCAGAATCTTCTTCATTTTGAAAAGCATTATCAAGTTCAACTATGGCATCATCGTCTAACATGTCATCAGAACTACTTACTTTAATTCCTAAAGTATCACACATCTTAATAACGTCTTCTACGGTTTTATTCATGTCTTCAGCATATTCTAATACACTCATCATAAGACTTCACGTCCTTTCTTATATATTATGATCTTATAGCTTTTTCTAATTCTTCGTATACCTCTTCTGGTACCAAGACCTCCAAATACTTTTCCAAAGCCTTAGTTTTTCTAGCTATATCTACTACCTCTAAATCTCTTTTTAGGTATGCACCTCTTCCGTTAGCTTTACCAGTTAAATCAACCGATACATTTCCAAGGTTATCTCTTACAACCCTAATAAGATCTTTTTTTGGATATTTTTCCTTGGTAACAACACAAGTACGCATTGGTATTTTTTTTGGCTTCATTCGTTTCACCTCATTTTAAGATAAAGCACTTGAAAGATCTATTTTTTCTTCTTTTACTTGTTCCGGCGTTTTAACATCTATTCGGTAATGCGTCAAACGCGCAGCAAGTTTTACATTTTGACCTTTCTTTCCAATTGCCAAGGACAAATTATCTCCTTGCGCAATCGCTAAAGCTTCATTTTTCTTCTCATCTGTTATGTATACTTCTACGTCTTTAGCAGGAGAAAGTGCATTTTTAATAAACGTTATTGGATTTTTATCATATTTTACAACGTCTATTTTTTCTCCGCCTAACTCGTTTGTTATACGGTTAATTCTAGAACCTTTTTCACCAATGCATGCTCCTATTGCATCAACGTTTGGATCTTCTGAATATACCGCTATTTTGCTTCTTGAACCCGCATCTCTTGCAACACTATATAAAATAACGGTTCCATCGTTTAATTCTGGTATTTCGTTTTCTAACAATCTTTTAACAAACCCATAGTGACTTCTAGAAAGTAATATAAGTGGGCTTTTACCAGTATCATCTATTTTGGTAACATATACCTTAATGGAAGAACCCATCGTAAGTTTTTCATTTTTAATTAACTCCGTTTTAGGAAGTATTCCGTGCATTCTTCCCAAATCAACATAATAATTTTTAGAATCTTCACGAGATAAAGTACCAACCAATAGTTCTCCTTCTTTATCTTCAAATTCAGTCATTATGCTTTGTCTTTCTGCTTCCCTTACTTTTTGCACTAATATTTGTTTTGCCGTAGAGGTTGCAACCCGTCCAAAATCCTTTAATGCAACTTCTTCTTCTATTGTTTCTCCAACCTTAATATCAGGGACTATTTTTTTTGCATCTTCAAGAAGAATTTCAACTGATTCCTCTTCTTCGTCATCCTCACCATCAGTATATGCCTCAACAACCTTTTGATATGAAAATCCTTTTATTTCTCCGGTTTCTTTATTTATTTCTATTCTTATATTAGGAAGCCCAGTTTCTTTTGCATATGCCTTTTCCAATGCTGCTGTCATGCCATCAAATATAACATCTTCACTTATTTGCTTTTCTTCACATACTTCTTTTAACGCTTTTATAAATTCTTTACTATTCATTATTAATTATCTCCTTTTTCTTCTGAGCAAACATCTAAAACGTATGGCTCATCAAATTCATCCTCTAGTGTATCAATTAATGGATTAATAACGTTCGTTACTTCAACGCAAGTATCAACGTCAACAAATGGTTCTTTATCAATTATGACCCTTAAAAAATACATTGTACCTTCCTTAACGTATTCTACCTTGCAAAGTTTAACGTTAATTTTCTTAAGAGGTTCTTCAATTAACCTTCTTACTTTTTCATCCATACTTAATACCTCCTTCAAATATAAAGAGCAGGACCATTATGCCCTACTCTTTGCTGCTACATGTATTATATCATAATATTATAATATTTCAATATTTTTTTATTTATTTTGTTAAATTATAAATTCATGTCAAGAACAGTATCATTATATTTTTCTCTATAAAGCCTTTTTACCTTAGCATATTCATATGAATAAATAATCTTTTCTACTGTTTCTGCTAAGTCTTTCTTTAAAATTTTATCTTGATCAACAAATTTTTTTAAAGGAATTCCATAAGCTTTTAAAGCATCTGGTTTAGTAAGGCGGTAAACTTTATATGCTTGAGTTATAGATGTATAATAACCATCACCCACAATATAATAATCACCATGAGAAATGTCACCTATAAAATCATAAAAAAAATTATCCACTTTACAATATAAAACATCACTTTTAAGTAACTTAGTTTTCGTGACTAATGCATGCCCATCACCCATATATTTCATTTCTAAAACATAAACTTTATCACCAAAATAAAAATTTTCCACATTAATCTTAGGTTCTAATACATATTTTATTTTGTCTTTTATTTTTCCCATTATTTACTCAATCCTTTCCCATAATATTATACCAAATAAAATATTGTTTTTCAAAATGCTTAATTTTACACATTTTTATTTATAAGTTTTATAAATAATAACTTTTTTGCTATAATCTAAAATAGAGGTGAAAAACATGGTCCATAATGCCATAAGTGAAATTAAAAAAGACGTTAAAAACTGGTTTAAAAAAAACTATAAATTCCTAGTGGTTATGTTTCTTTATTTATTATATCAAAGTAACTTTATAATAGCCTTTATTTCTTTTAACGGAATAAACATAAGTAAAATACCTAGGACTCCAAGAATATGGCTATTTACAATAACGGATTTATTATATGTAATAATACTTATACTAATGTTTAAAAAAGAAATTATAAACGGATTAAAAGATTTGAAGAAAAACTTTACCGATAGAGCTTTGTTATCAATAAATTGTTGGATTGTGGGTTGTCTTATTATGACAATATCTTCTATGCTAATAAGCTTGGTTTTAAAGCAAGAAGTATCAAAAAATGAATCACTTGTTAGAGAAAGTATAAAATTAGCTCCTTTATACATGTTATTTACCTGCTCTATTGTAGCTCCTATTTTTGAGGAAATGGTATTTAGAAGGTCATTATATGGATTAATAAAACATAAATGGTTATTTATTTTATTAAGTGGATTAAGCTTTGGCTTACTGCACGTAATAGGAAATTATAATAGTGTGTTAGACTTTTTGTACATTATACCTTATGGCGCAATGGGATGCTGTTTTGCATATTTATTAAGTAAAACAAACAACATCACCCTTCCAATAATAATTCACATGCTTCATAACACCATCTTGGTATGTGTTCAAATAATTGGAGGATAAAATGGTAAAAGAAAAAAAAGTAGAAAAGAAAAAGAAAAGAAAACTAAGGTGGCAAGTAAAACTTTTTATAGTTGTATTAACAATTATAATATATGCGTTCATAATCGGCCCAAAAGGAGTTTTCGTAAAAGAATATGGTATAACAACTAATAAAATAACTAAAGCAATGGATGGACTTAAAATACTACATATATCAGACATACATTTTGGCTCAACCATAAATAAAAATGACGTTAAAAAAATCACCGAAAAAGCAAATGAAACAAAACCAGATATAATTATTTTTACCGGTGATTTGATAGATGAAAAACATAACATAACAAACAGTGAAAAAGATTTCTTAAAAAAAGAATTAAGTAAATTAAACGCTAATCTAGGAAAATACTACGTTATTGGGGAAGAAGATTTCGAAGACGCAACAACAATCCTTAATTTATCCGGATTCATAAACCTTGATAATAATCCTCAAAATATATATAGTTCTGATAATAGTCCAATTTTATTAATTGATAAAAATAGCTCTAAAACATATTTTGAAAACAATAATAGCGTTCCTTCTTTTAAAATATTAGCAATACATAACCCAGATGATTTTGACTCGGTTAAAAAGTATAATTTTGATATAGCTTTAGCAGGACACACACATAATGGTCAAATAAACATAATAAAGATAAAAGATTTAATTATAAAAAGCAAATATAACAAAAGCTATCAAAAAATAGGAAATACTAAACTTTTTATAAATCCTGGCATGGGAACAAGTAGTATAAAAGTAAGACTTTTCAACCACCCAACCATGTATCTATACAGAATTAATAAAGCATCCAAAAACTAGATGGATGCTTTATTAATTGGTAATGTAATTTTAACAATCGTTCCTTTTTTATATTTTGAAAAATATTGCATTGTACCATCATGCTTTTCAATTATTTCCTTTGAAAAGCAAACGCCTAATCCGGTTCCGTTTTTTTTGGTAGTATAAAAAGCAGTTCCTATTTTTTTTGAAGTTTCTTTGTCCATGCCAATACCCGTATCCTTAATTGTTATAATATATTTATTACGGCTTTTTTTCCCATTCAACTGTATCCTTCCAGATTTTTCTATTGCTTCTTTAGCGTTTTTTATAACGTTTATAAAAACCTGCTTAAGTCTGTTATAATCACCCATTATAAGAACTTCATTTCCACTAATATCATAACTAAAATCTATACCACTTTTTAAAATAAGATTAGCCTCATCACAAACATCTTCTAAAAGTAAACATATATCCATTTCGCATTTTTCAACACTTAACTTGGATACGTCAGAGAAATCTTTTAATAATAATAAAGTTCTATCAATCTCTTGATTTATTATCCCAGCATATTTATTTGCCTTCGACGGATTATTAATGTCAAACATATCTAAATACCCTTTGCATACGGCAAGCGGATTTTTTATTTCATGAGTTATTTTAAACAATGATTCGTACAGTTTTTTCCCCTTGGTTATATCATTTAAAGAGCTATATGCTTTAACTATTTTTTCTACTTTATCATAAAATAAAATAATTAAATAAAAAGTTAAATACATCAAAATCCATAATAATATCATATATCCCAAATTGTTTATATTAATGGTTTCGTTTGGCATAAAAATAGCTACCAGAATTCCAAATAAGCTTTTACAAATTATAAACACATTTTTAACTTTAATCTTACTAAATAAACTAAGAACAATAATCGTAAAATATTGAAGTAAAAATGCATATATATTTATTTGATAAACACTAGCTAGAAATAATGCCGCCGCAACCGATAAAGTTATTGCCGGAAACATTCTTTTTTTATATATTGCTAAAAGTAAAGGAATGTTTATTAAGAAACTAGCTATTTGCGGTAAGTTACCAAATTTAATACAAAAATAA
The DNA here is from genome assembly GCA_949288335.1 of uncultured bacterium. GTDB lineage: Bacteria > Bacillota_I > Bacilli_A > RF39 > UBA660 > Aphodocola. The sequence goes on from CASEJU010000014.1 coordinate 11,693, forward strand.
TAACTACTAAATAAAGCTAAATCCAAAAATATTAGTTTTTCCTTTTCGTCAATTACTTTACTATAAACCAAATAAATAAAATAACAGCACAAAGGGAAAAAAATATAAATAAAATTTAAAAGCACGGAAGCCAATGTTATAATCCCCCTTCCTTATACCAGAGATTATACAACTTATCCGTGCTAAATTTTGTCGAATTTTGTAGATTATTTATATTTTTTGTAATTTTTTATTCTTCATTTAACTGGTCAATATACTTTTTTAATTTCTTTGCATCGTTTTGAAAAATTATTTTAATGGTATTATCTATCTCAACAATACCCCTTGCTCCAAGCTTTTGAATTCCCTCTTTATTTACCTTTGAAGTATCTTTTAAAGTAACCTTAAACCTTGAAACACTAACTTCCATATTAGTAATGTTTTTTATACCACCTAAATACTCAACTAGTTTATTAGCTTCGTATTTAAAATCAGGTTTACTAGCTTTTATTACCACTAAAGCAATTATTATTAAAACCAATATTATAATAATATATTTTAACATATCATCACCTATTTCGAATTATATAACAAGATTAATAAAATTGCAAGAAGAAGTTTTTTATACTAAATAAAATATCCCAGGACGTTTGACTTGCACTATTTAGTATTTTTTGAATATGCTACTAATGAAAAAGATAGAAAGGGTGAATATTATGTGTAATGATTCTAACTCAAGTTCAAAATGCAACTGCATCGCTGAAATATTAAAAGTTATAAACATTCTTCAAAACGAAGTATGTCCAGGAGACACCTGCATAGAGACGTGTACAAGGGCTTTCTTTGGACCTAACTCATCAGTTGACTTTAACACAAGACCAGTAACTTTGTACACTTGCAATGGCACTGCTCTTGCGATGCCGGTATCAAACACACCAGGAGAAACTACAACTTCAAATATATTTAGGGTTGAAAAAGTTGATGGATGTTGTGCTACCTTAAGAGTATTAACTTATAATACCGGAACATCAACATATACCGCTACAAATTCATTTTTCACTGTAAATACAGATTGTTGTTGCACAATTAAGTGCTTAGCAGATACTTTCGTAGAAGGTGTTTAAAAAAGGCCACCAAAAAGTGGTCTTTTATTTTATATCAAAAATATCGTCTATGTATATTTTGGTTCCATCTTTATTAATTAAATAATTATCTTTTACACCAACTATCTTTTCTTTTATATTTTCACCATTTTTGTACATAATATTAACATCAGCTTGATAAACATAATCTGGTCTTTTAAAAATGTCATTAATTTTCTTCATAAGCGATACCTTATCCATTTGAGTACCATTCCTGTTTAATATTTCATCTTCTTTATTTTTATTCTGATTTTTTTTAACATCCGCATGATAATAAAAATTTTCCTGAACTTTAGACCTTAAATTTTCAATTTTATTTTTATAAATTTCCGGAAACTTTCCTTTCATAATAATCCTCCTATAAAATTTTATGAAAAAGTAGAATTTAAATACCATAAGGCGGTGAAAAAATGAAGAAATATAAAGTAAAATATGATATTATTATTCCATTAATCGCTTTTTTTATTATAAGTATTATATCAATTCATAGCGCTTCAAATAGTTCTTTATCAAACCAAATAGTTGTAAAACAACTTTTATGGTACCTATTAGGATTTGGAATAATTTTTCTCACCAAAAATAAAAAATTAAGCAAAATAATGGATTTTTCTTTTGCTTTTTATATCATTGGAAATATCACGCTTTTTTTACTACTGATTTTCGGAACCGAAGTAAATGGTTCAAAATGCTGGTTTATAATACCTGGGATAGGTTCCATTCAGCCAAGTGAGTTCATGAAACTAATTTTAATCTTAGTTAACGCTAAAGTATTTGAATTACATAACAAAAAATACCCGGTATCCACGCTTAAAAGTGACATTAAGCTATTCTTAATAATAATGCTAATAACTTTAATACCAAGTGTTTTGACTTTTTTAGAGCCTGATACTGGTATGGTTATAATATACTTTTTAATTACTTTTATTATGTTATTTATATATGGTCTTAAAAAAAGTATATTTTTTGCACTAATTACTTTTATTGCGATTTTATCTGGTTTGTTCTTATACTTTTATTTTAATTTTCAAGATGAGTTTATTAACATATTTGGTACTTCATTTTTTTACCGGATAGACAGGTTACTAGACTGGTCTAATAAAAGTGGTATGCAACTCACTAACGCCCTTGCCGCAATAAAAGCAGCTGGTGCTTTTGGGTTTGGTCTTGGAAATACGCCAATATACATTCCAGAATCGCATACCGATTTTATTTTTTCAGTTTTTTCAAGTAACTTTGGTTTAATAGGAACATTTATCCTAATCGGATTGATAGTTTTATTCGATTACGGGTTACTAAAATACGCAAATGAAACATGCGACAGAACACATAAATACATAATTGTTGGATTTGTAACAATGATTTTATATCAACAAATTCAAAACATAGGTATGAACATAGGATTACTACCAATAACAGGAATTACTCTCCCCTTTATAAGTTATGGTGGATCTTCACTTCTTAGTTATATGCTTGGCATTGCAATAATTATAAATTATAACAAGTCCATTCATAACGTAGTTTAACACACCTTCGGCTTCATGGGGGATAAAACAAAAAAAGTCCTTCTTCATTAGAAAGACTTTATTCTTCAACATGGTGACGCGTATGAACTTATATTGCTTTATTTTAGTATATTTTTGACATTTTTTACTCCATATTTTACGTAAAAATGCATTAAATTTTGCCCTCTCTAAATATTTAGGAGTAAATCGGGAGTAAATTTTAACATAATTTACCAAGTTGTAAAATCATATAAAAATGATATAATAATCACCAATAACTCTTGGCAGTATCGGAGTTGGTGCAGTATGATTAATTTTATCGCCGTAGATGATATAGAATTTTTTAGAGAACAAATAAATGAAGCTATTCTCTCTTTTAGTATGAAATCTGACATTCCTATTAATAAATATATTTTTGATGAATACAACAGAGATTTTAGAAAGATATCCAATTCAAAGTTAGAAAACAAAATTTATATATTGGATATCGAAACACCTAAACATAACGGAATTGATGAAGCTAAAAAAATTAGAAAGAAAGATGAAAATAGTACTATAATATTTTTAACAAATTATGAATCAACATATTATCCAACTTTATTAAGAAGCAACATGAAATTTAACTTTATTTCAAAAGGAGAAGTATTTAAAGTTATTTTGAATAATTATTTTAATATAGTGGCTAACAATATATATTCTAGTGGTGGAAAATTAACATTAAACGATTTTAACGCATTTATAAGCGTCGAATACAAAGACATAGACTATATTTATTCTAAAGATAATAAAAATATTATAAAAACAAAAACGAATGAAATAACAGTGCATAAATCACTAGATTTCTTATTGAGTAATCTACCAAGTTATTTTATAAAAAGCCATAGAGCATGCGTTGTTAATATCAAAAATATAATATATATAAAGAAAGAAATTAAATTTTCTGATGGTTCTAAGACAGATTTATTATCAAGAACCTATAAGAATGAAGTAATTAAAGCATATAAAAAAGAGCAAGACCTGTACTAGCGTCTTACTCAATTAAATTATATATAAATAATGATTATTAATCAAGTACTCAATTTTGTCTTTGTAAACTATATATGATACTTTTTTAATGTCATTTTCATATTCTTTAAAATGTTTTTTAACAAACTCATTTAATTCTACTCTATTCATATTTTTCATTCCAAATCCTCCCTTTTTTCGACCAAATATACTATCATATAACATTGTTGAATTTTGTCGAACAATGTATATTAATCCGATTTTTTTACAAATTAATAATGGTGATAAAATTGGATTTTTACGATAAATTTATTAGTTATGGATTAGATAAAAATAATAAACTAAACCTAGATGAAGTAGCTGATAAAATCATAAAAGATTTAAAATTAAATAAAAAGGATAAAATAAAATTAATATTTCGTAGTGTTAAAAGATTAAGTTATGAATTTTATGATATAATTTCCTTCTTTCCTTTTAAACTTAATTTAGAACAATAAAAAAGAACCTAGCTATTTAAGCTAGGTTTTATAAAAAATATGTCGTTTATAATTGTAAATATATCACTCTTATGGTATAATGCCTACGAGAGATAGATTTGGTAGTTAGGTACTGCCTCCACATTTTTATTCTTATATTAATGATTGGAGGTGACGCCCATGAAGAAATTTTTTAAAAACAGAAAGGTTCCATTTGGAATACTTAGTTATTCTAGTAGTGCTCCTTGCACTGCTAATAAAATTTTTCAACAAGGACTAAAAAAAGAGTACCTAACTTTTAGTTCAACTAAGAGTTTTGGTACTCACCCAACTTTGTGGAGATAGTACCTAACCAGCGAAGCCAAGTATATCTCTCTTTAATATTATGCAGATACAGACAACATAATATGCAGATTATAGAAATAAATGGAGAAACTCAATTATTTCTATTAATATAGTAACACAAAGTTACCAAGAATTCAACTATAAGTTATATAACATGTCAAATTCGTTTTAATATAGTATCACTACCCTCAACCTTTGTCAAGGGTAGTTTTTTTATTATTATTTTATAACTAGCTTTTGACCAGTATAAATTTTATTAGGATCAGCTATATTATTATCATTTGCTATTTTATTAATGGTAGTTCCATACTTTTTAGCAATAGCCGTTAAAGTATCACCCTTTTTAACTGTATAAGTTATACTTGATGAAGTTCCATTAATTTTAATAACTTGACCAGCATAAATTTTATCTGGATTAGCTATTCCGTTTATTCTAGCTAATTCTTGATAAGTAGTACCATATTTAGACGCTATACCTGATAGTGTATCGCCTTTTTTAACTGTGTAAGTTTGTGTAGCACTATTTGTGGTTTGTGCATCACTTTCTTGTCCAGTATTTGTTGTTTGTTGTCCAGAACCTTTACCATATCCGTTAAAGCCTTTGCTTTTTATTATAGATGGAAAATCAACATAAGCATAATCTTGGTCGCAAACTTGACCAGCTATTTGATTACTTCTTATATAGTTTGTTTCACCACCAAATTGCCACATTGGATATTGACTTTGTTCTTTAGATGTCCATCTAGCAAGCCATACAGTGTATTTTTTAGCTAATTCTGAACCATTACACTTATTAGTATACCAATCATAGTTTAAATAGAAACCAGCGAAATATCCTGCGTTTTCTAGTGTTTCAAGTGCTGCAGTTATAATAGCATCTACTTTAGTTTTACCTAAATTAGCAAGTAGCTTATCTTCTACATCAATATAGATAGGATATTCAAATTGTTTTCCTTTTAAACAGGTATCTATTAATATTTGAGCTTCTTCTTTTGCTTGAGCTTCGTTTACTGCTCTAGTCCACCAATAAACACCTACCCCTAATCCTGCGTTTTTAGCTTTAGTATAGTTGCTTTCAAAAGCTACATCTTTTTGATTACCATACATAGCGCGAATTATAGCAAAGTTCACTCCCTCGTTTTTAGCCTTGTTTAAGTCCATGTCCTTTTGATATTTAGATATATCTATTCCAAATACTTTCATTACTATTCACTTCCTTTTTTAGATTTTACAGTAGTAACTGCCTTGTTTCCTAATAAATATGTTGATATAACACCCATCAATACCGAAATTACTCCAGTAATTTGTGCACAATAAGGAATTGCTATTCCTTCTACTGCATTTATTCCTAATATTAAAGCATTAATTATAGTTAATATATTTAATACGTATTTTGAAATTGTTTTTACTTTTTCCATTTTTATTTACCTCCATTTCGCCCTATTTTTTGAAAATTTAGGGACTTTTTTGTTTTTTTAGCATTAA
>CASEJU010000015.1 GCA_949288335.1 uncultured bacterium
ACCGGGTGTATCAGCAACCTCGCACATCTATGCATCTACACGCAGTAACAATTATATCAGAAGAATTCCTTTATTTCAAGGGGTTTTTTAAAGTTTTTTAAACTTTTTTCTTCTCATAAAATTTTATTATTTATTTACATAATATATGTTTGTTTATCTAGTTTTCCACAGGAAAAGTTTTTTGTTATTTAAATTTATATATTTATATTTCGACAATTTAAATTATTTTTATATTTATAATAGAAAGACAAAAACGAAAGGATATATATCATACGTGGCAAACAAGTAATGTTAGATAGGATACTGCTCATTTATTCCAAAAGATTTAAACCGGAATGTAAAAGAAAGATTCCCTAAAGAATATTGCTTTAGATTATTTAAAGAAGAATATGAGCTTTTGAGGTGCAAAAATTTCACCTCAAAAAAAACTAAGGTAGTAGATAATACATGCCATTTGCTTTTTGGTATTACTATGCTTACAGGACTTCTTCCCATTGCAGTAAAAAACAGTATAAAAATAGTAAAACAGTTTATAGATTTAAAAAAAAAGACGATGGTCTTGCGCTTATAAATGATATTTATACTTTAATAGAACATGTTGAGAAAATAGATACATTATTTGACAAATTTAATAGAAAAAAAGATTTGAAAAACAAATTATTCTTTGATGGTGAAATATATGATTCTTATAGTTTATTAGCTAGCATAATTAATAAAGCAAATAGTGAGATTATTATAATAGATAATTATGTTAATAAAGAACTATTAAATATAAATTCCATGATGCTAGAAGCTTATTTAAAAGACTTAGGTAATAAAATATTTGATATTAATAAAATTAATGATTGTAATTATGTGAACGAATTAATAAATAAAATAAAAACATTAGTAAATAATTAATCACCAATGTTTTTTTCTTTTTAATCATTTCTCTTACCAAATAAATTTAACAATTGTAAGAATATATTAATAAAGTCTAAATATAAATCAAGTGCCCCATATATCGCTACTTTATTTAACTCTTTTTCATCTGATGCATAATAATTGTACATTGCCTTTAGTGCTTGCATATCCCAAGCGGTAAGTCCTAAGAAAACCAAAATCGAAATGACTGATATTACAATACTAAAAGTTGAATTACCAATAAACATGTTTATAAGTGACATGATTATTATTGCAAAAAGAGCAAATATAAGTACTTTACCAAACGAAGATAAATCGTTTTTTGTTATAAATCCATAAAGTGCTAATAAACCAAACATTAAAGCAGCTGATAAAAACACCATACCTATGCTTCCTATTTTATAAACGATAAATATAGAAGATAACGTAAGACCACTTAATGCGGCATAAACAATGAATAATATCATAGCCACACCGGGTGATACTTTCTTTCTTAAGAAACTAAAGAAAATAACCACCAGTAACTCAGCTAAAACGATAAACAAATAACTTTTAGACACAAACGTTATCATACTAATACTTTGCGAAGTATAATAAGCAACGCCAAACGACACTAAAAGGCCGACGAACATCCATAAGTATACTTTGGTAAAAAATTTAGACATTCCATTATTACTATCTATTATCATATTAATCCCTCCATATTTATATTATAGCATCTAATTATTAAAAAATTATTAAAAAAACAAAGATTTTTAGTTTCTTTGTTTTGCGTTATTAAATTCTAATCTTAACTTATCAGAAACGGTTACGATAAATTCACTATTTGTTGGTTTTGCCCGATCATAATCCACGCTATGGCCAAATATCTCTTCCATAAGGTCAATATCACCACGATTCCAACTAACTTCAATAGCATGACGAATAGCTCTTTCTACCCTGGATACGGTAGTATCAAACCTGTTTGCTATCTCAGGATAAAGTTCTTTTGTTATCGCACCTACTATATCAGGCTTTTCATACATTAGCATAACACCTTCTCTTATGTATTGATAACCTTTTATATGTGATGGCACGCCTAGCCCATGCAAAAGCTTTGTTACTGAAATTTCTAAATTATTATGATATATGTTTATTTTTGTATTACTATCTAACTTAAAACTTGCTGCGTCTAAAATCTTATTTTCTAAGTCCACCATGTCAAATGGTTTTAAAACAAAGTGTTTAGGATTAAATTTTGAAACCCGTGCAATAGTTTCATCCGCGTTAAATGAAGTACCAATTATAACGGGTTTTTCTATTTCTTTTTTCTTCATTTGTTCTAAAACGTATATACCATCTTTTTTAGGCATTATTAAATCAAGCAATAAAACGTCAAAGGCGTCCTTGTTATTTTCTATTACTTTGACCGCATCAAGTCCATTATAAGCCTCTTTTACAATACTTATTTTCTCATGATCACAAAAATACTCTTTAAGCATACCTATTAAGCTTTCATTATCATCTACAACCAATAATCTTATTTGTTTTTCTTCTTTCATACTTTTTCCTCCTTGTTAACTATTAGGTATTATATTGCATCCTTTTTAATTAAATTATCAAACTTTGTCGAATAAAAAAAGAATGTAATACTACATCCTTAAAACACGTATTTTAAAAATAATTAAGCAGCTTTATCATCATTACTATTTTTAAAATATTTAGTACTTTTTGTTAAAGAAACACCTTTTTCTTGTCCTTGAGAATAATTTCCCATTTCGTTTATGGCACTATCAATCTTACTTTCTACCTCAGATTTAACAATAGGTTTATTTTCATTTCCTATATCTTTACCATCAGGCTTTTTAACGTCATTAGATAAAGGAATGTCTTTTTTATTATCAAGGTATTCTTCAAACACTTTATCAATTTCTTCTTTTACTTTTATATTACTTATTTCAGCTTTTGCATCATCAATCATTCGCTTAAGTTCATTACGTTTTATAAACGGACCAATGATTTTTTTCAAGCTCAAGTTAAGCCTTATATCGTAAAGCGCATCAATGGTACTTCTTATAACAGCTATCCTTTCGGTATGAGGATTAACATGAACCATTAAATTAGGCTTTATGTTAGAATCTTTTTGTTCTTTAACTAAATTATCTTGCATACGCCCATCCCCTTTTCGCTATTACAACTTAAGAATAACACAATAATAACAAAAAAGAAAAGGATAAAATGTCAATTTTTATCCTTGTTTACACCATTTATACACTTTATTATACTTTTTAATTCTTCATAACTTACCGAGGCATTACCAAGTAAGTATCCATCTACTTTATCACTTAAAATTGATTTTATATTATCTTTATTTACACTACCACCATACAACAATTTATAATTATCTATATTTTTTTGTTTAAGAAGTTTTCTAATATAAGTTAACGTATCTTCTATTTCTTGTTTTGATAAGTTATTTCCACTTCCTACCGACCAAACCGGTTCATATGCAATTATTAACTCCTCGTTTTCTTGCATTTTAATACCATCTATTGCACTATAAAGTTGTTTTTTTAAAACCTCACTTGTTCGCATTAATTCCTTGTCCATTTTTGTCTCGCCAACACAAACAATAGGAGTCATCATGTTTCTTAATATTGCCCCAACCTTTAAATTGACTTCCTTATTCGTATCATATCGTCTTCTTTCCGAATGGCCAACCAAACAATACTTAACTCCTAAAAGAGATAAACTTCTTGGAGAAACTTCTCCGGTAAAAGCGCCAGTATCTTCATAAAAACAATTTTGTGCCCCAAGGCTATAATCCGAAAAAACGTTCATGTTTAAATAACTAGGACAAACTATTAATTCAATGCATCCAAAATCGAGTTGGTTCATTTTGTCTTTCAAATTAACGGCCTCATCATAAGTTAAAAACATTTTATGATTACAAACTAAAATCTTACTCAATTTTTATCACCACTTTTTCTTAAAACTTTTTTTACGTTATGAAACGTTTTTTTAAATATATTAGTATCTTTATTAACGACCATCTGATATATCTTAAATACTTTTTTAGCGTAAGAATCAGGACTATATTTAAGGGCCGTGTTTAACGCTTCTTTGGAAATTTTTTGATAAAAAGTCTTGTCTTTATAAAGTTTTTCTATTAAACTTACATATTCTTTTTCATCTTCAAATAAAAGACCATCTTTTTTATTGGTTATTACCTGCATAAAGCTCTCATCTTTAATAGCTACAACCGGTTTAGAAGCACCCATCGCTTCTATTACCGTAAGTCCTTGCGTTTCAGATGTAGAAGCGGTTACAAAAACATCACTCATAACATAATACTTTGGAACGTCATCCCATAATACACGTCCTGTAAATATTATTTTATCTTCTAATTTCAATTTTGAGGTTAAATCCATTAATTCCTTTAAATCCGGCCCATCACCAACAATAACCATTTTAGCTTTAGGAATTTTTTTTAAAACATCAGGAAAATTCTCTATTAAAAACTCAATGCTTTTTTCCTTTGCAATCCTACCTACATAAAGGATAATAAAATCACGCATATTAATAGATAAATCCTTTTTTAATTTAACAAGTGATAATTTATCTACGTTTTTCTTACGGAAACGTTCAATGTCTATTCCGGTTGGAATTACGTGAACATCTCTTTTAACTTTATACTTTTCTTTAAATAATTCTTTTGCTTTATTAGTTGGAACAATAAGTTCGTCTATCGTTTTATCACACAAGAACAAAGTTAAATACTCAACCAACTTCTTCGAAGCGTGATTAAAATATCCTTTGGTTATATAGTATATATATTCTTCATACATCGTATGGTACGTATGAACAAGTGGAATATTAAATTGCTTTGATATTAATCTTGCAAACGTCCCAATACTAAACTCCGTATGGGTATGAATTACATCTAGATTCCATTTTTTAATTATTTTAAGAGCTTTTAATGGGTATATTCCAGATTGTCTAAAGTTCATTATCCCGATTGGAATACTTGGTATTTTAAGTACACCTTCGGTTTCTTTGTACGAAAAAGCCTCGTCATTTACCGTTACAACGTAAACTTTATGACCCATTTTTTCTAAACCTTGTTTTAACATTAAAACGCTAGTTGCAACACCATTTATAAAAGGTGGATAAGCATCAGTAAATAACCCAATTCTCATAATCTTTTAGTTCCTTTCTTTAATAATAAACAAACGTAACCTATTATCATTGGTAAAAAATAAGTCACGAAACGCCACAAAAGCATTGAGCCAGACAAAACTGCTCCTTTGGTAAACGTCCCAAAAAATTGCATAAAGCCGTATTCTATCCCACCGGTTGCACCAGGTATAGGAATTATGTTTCCAATAAGCATAACAAACGAAGTTGCAATAACCGACTCAACTATTGATATACCATTTATACCAATTGATTTAAATATAATAAAAGGAATTACGTACAAAAAAGACAAATGAATAACATTAAAAATAATACCTTTTATTATTGAACCTTTATCTTTTTTTATTTCACTTCCCGTTTTGTAAAAATGTTTTAAACCTTCTTTAACTCTTTCTTCACTAGTTCCAAACTTTCTTATTATCTTAAATTTAAAGGCAAAGCATATTATTTTATTAGCAATTTTAAAACCCGTCTTTTTAGCGAACGCCACAATTAAAATTAATATCAAAACAATTAAGTTTATACCAAATCCTAAAAATATTAATCCGTTTATGTAAACGTTTTTAGATAATACACAAAATTTTAAATTTAATAATAACGTAAGAATACCAACTAAAACAAGTGCTAACTGATATGATAGCCCATCTTTTATCATGGCGTTAGTTGAATCAGATATTCTTAGTCCATCTTTTTTTAATAAATAAATTTGAAAAGGTTGCCCACCGGATTGAAACGGAGTTATGCCGTTAAGAAATTGACCAATAAGCGTTAAAACATAGGCATCTTTACCAGTGTAATCTGATTTATATTCCTTAATAAATGTTTTTAAAGAAATTGATTTAAAAAATAGTGAAATAAGTAAAAAGATTACCGAAATTATAAAAATCCATGCGTTTGCCTCTTTAAGCTTACTTACAATTCCATGAAAGTCATCCTTAAGGGTAAAATATAAAACCAAAGCTAAGGCTATAAACAAAACAATAAAGTTTAACTTTTTGTTTTTCATATTACTTTCTCCTTATTTATCGCTTATTATTTCTACCCCGGGCAATTTCTTTTTCTCAATAAATTCAAGCGCTGCTCCACCACCGGTTGAGATGTGATCAAAACAATCTTTATAACCTAAACTTATTACCGCTGCCGCTGAATCTCCGCCGCCGATTATAACATGAGCCTTTAATTTATTTAGAATTTCACATAAAGCTTTAGTTCCGTTTTCAAAATTTTTAAAATAATTTACGCCAACCGGTCCATTCCAAAATACGGTGTTTGCGTTATTTAAATATTTTTTAAAAATCTCTATTGTTTTTTTTCCAATGTCTAACATCATTACGTTATCAGGAATACTATCAACATCAAATGAATACACTTTTAAATTATCTTTATATTCTAATGATCCCAAACCATCAACAGGTAAAATAATTTTCTTTGGATACTTCTTTAACAATTCTTTTGCATGAGAAACACTTTCTTCATCATAAATAGAATTTTTAACGTCTATTTCTTTAGCTACTAAAAAAGTATTAGCTATACCACCACCTAGCAAAACATAATCTGCCTTTTCTATTAACTTATCAATAACCACTATTTTATCCTTCATTTTAGCCCCAGCAGCAATAACTACGTATGGCCTTTTTGGGTTATTTAGCTTTTCCCCAAGCATTTTTAACTCTTTTTCCATTAAAAAACCTAATCCAGATGGTAAGTTACTTGCTATGCCAACGTTTGAAGCATGAGCGCGGTGAGCGGTGCCAAAGGCATCGTTTATGAATATATCACCTAAAGAAGCCCAATATTTACCAAGCTCCTCGTCGTTTGAACTTTCTTTTTTTCCTGGTAAGTCTTCATACCTGGTATTTTGAACTAAAATCACATCTTTAGGTTTCATATTTTTTATTGTGTTTTCGAGAACTTCTCCACGTGTTTCATTAACGAATACAACTTTCTTATTTAAAAGTTCGGATAGCCTTTTCGCAACTGGTCTTAAATCATTTTCCTTTTTATCTTTTTCTTCTTTTATTCTTCCTAAATGAGAAAGCAAAATAACTTTAGCATTATTATCAATTGCGTAATTAATGGTCTTTAAACTCTCTTTTATCCTGTTATCATCTAGTATTTTTCCGTTTTCTATAGGAACGTTAAAATCACATCTAATTATTACCCTTTTATTATCTAAATTAAAATCAGTTATAACCTTTTTCATAAGTGCCTCCATTTTAATTATAACATGGATGCAAAAAAAATAGGAATTAAATTCCTATTTTACTATTACAGTTACTGATTTACTTACGCCGTCTGCTCCTTTTGCAGTTACCGTTGCAGTACCAGCTTTTATTCCTTTTACAACACCGTTAGACACCGTTGCAACAGATGCGTTAGAACTTGACCAAGTAAGCATTTTATTAGTTGCATTAGATGGATTAAAACTAACGATTAAAGTAGCTGATACACCCACTTTTATATTAAGTGTGTTAGGTGTTAAACTAATGCTTTGCAATTTAATATAATTTGATTTAACAACAACCGTTCTTGTTTTAGAAGAAGAGTTACCATAAGAATCAGTAACACTATATCTAATTGTATAAGTACCAGCATTTGACGTATTAACGCTTCCTGATACATTTACCCTTGAAGTTATATCTACTCCTTTAGCATCCTTGGCAGAATATCCAGGATCATTCCATCTTTCTCCTACGTTTAAAGTTACGTAAGTAGAACCTCTTAAGGTTATCGTTGGTGGTGTAGTTACCTTCTTCGTCGTTGTTGTTTTAGGTTTTGTTCCGCCACTACTTTGCTTTTTAGTAGTCGTTTTCTTGGTTGTTATAGGAGATGATGCAACAACGGTTACCTTTCTAGTTTCCTCAGCTCTGTTACCAGCTTTATCAGTTACCGTATAGATAACGGTATAACTACCAGGCTTATTTACGTTAACGTTATTCGTAACCTTAATTAAAGACGTAATGTCACCATCCACGTTATCCATTGCGGTAGCACCCTCATCATTATATTTACTTCCCTCATTAATGACTACTTCTTTATTTCCTTTTATTGTAATAACCGGTTTTTCTGTATCCTTTTTTGTAGTGGTCTTTTTAGGTGTATCGTTTTTGTTATTACTTACGTACCCACTTGTTGTATATAAATCACCGCACTTAATGTACGCGTTATATTTTTCAGTTTCTTCTTTTGAAGCTAAAACATATCCCTTACATACTTTTGCAGCTTTTACTTTACCTTTATCAATCGATCCACCATTTTCTAATAATAAATCCTCTAAATCTATTCTTAATTCTTCACTAGTTAATTCTATTTTCTTTTGAGAAACATAAACGGGAGCTTCTTCTTCCATTCTTTGCTCAAGCTTTGCAAAATCATCAGTGGTGTATTCTGGTTTATTTTTATTAACGGCGTTTACGATTATAATTATAACAACTATTATTACAACTAGTATTACAGCTGCTAAAATAACCATGCCACGAGTTATTTGGAATTTCTTTTTTTCTTCCTCAACTTCATAACCATCCATGTTATCCATCAAATCACCACCTTATATTCTATAAAATTATTATAACATAAACATTTAAAAAAAACACTAGATTTTATCTAGTGACTATTTTTTTGCAAAATATTTAGCAGTTCTAACCATTTGTGCTGAATAACTCATTTCGTTATCGTACCAAGCTACTACTTTAACTAGTTGTTTATCATCTACTTCTACTATGTTAGTTAAAAGTCCATCTACTAACGCACCGCACCTCATTCCAATTGTATCACTTGAAACGATCGGGTCCTCGGTGTACATAATTGTTTCTGATTGATTGTTTTTAAATAGATTATTTATCTCATCAATCGTAACTTTTTGTTTTAATTCTATGGTCAAGTCAACAACCGAACCAGTAGTAACCGGAACACGCATTGCGGTACCATCAAGCTTGCCTTTTAACTCTGGGATTACAAGTCCAATGGCACTTGCAGCTCCCGTTGAAGACGGAACTATGTTAGCCGCAGCTGCTCTTCCCCTTCTTGCCATATAACCTTTTTTATGAGCAACATCAAGCGTTGCTTGATCGTTAGTATACGCGTGAACGGTAGTCATGAAGCCTTTTTCTACTCCGTAGTTATCACATAAAAGTTTCATTACCGGTGCTAAACAGTTAGTTGTACAACTTGCAGCACTAATTACTTTTTCATCTCCAGTTAGCGTTTCATGATTAACGTTATAAACAATCGTTTTTAAATCTCCCTTTGCAGGAGCAGAAATTATAACTTTTTTAGCTCCAGCTTCAATATGTGCCTCAGCCTTTTCCTTGCTAGTAAAAAAGCCTGTACACTCAAAAACCACATCAATACCCAAGTCTTTCCATGGTAATTTTGAAGGGTCTTGCTCAGCATAAATTCTTATTTTTTCTCCGTTTATTATTATGTTTTTATCATCATTTTCTATCTCGTCAGTACGGTATCTTCTATGTGAAGTATCATACTTAAGTAAGTAAGCTAGCTGCGCTGCATCAGTTAAATCATTTATTGCAACCACATCAAAAGCATCGTCCTCTTGCATTAATCTAAAAACTAATCTTCCTATTCTTCCAAAACCATTTATCGCAACTTTTATTGCCATATAATCACCATCCTATTAGTTATATTGTACCATTTATCAATCTTTAAAACAACTTCCACCTATAAATTCTCTTAAAATAGAATCTTGTGGAACCATATCACTTGGTATTCCTAAAATAACTCTAAATATGTTTATTATTCTTAAGGCATCTTCATAGTTTTCATCATCTTCTAAAACGGAAAATAATAAAGGTTCAGCATACGTTTTTAAAACTCCAAGTTCATAAACTAACGAAGTATTTAAAATTGCATCCGCTTCTTTCATGTATGGAAAGATCATCTCTTCTTCTACTTTTCTTACTTTTTTCCACATCTTTAAGGTGTCAGAAGCAGATGCTCCCCTTGTTTTATTATCTCTTACAATTCTTCTTAAAAGGCGATTATCGGTTGCTTTAAATAAATTATGATTATCTATATTAAGTGGGGTTAAAGGGCAAATAAATAACTTAAATTTATTTTTTTCCGGAATCATTTCGGTTAACTTTTCATTAAAAGCATGAATTCCTTCAACAATTAAAATACTTCTTTCTTTCATTTTTACCTTGTCTTTTTCATTAAAAATTTGTTTGCCTAAAATAAAATCATAGGTAGGTAAAATAACTTCTTTTCCGTTTAAAAGTTCAGATACTTTTTTATTAAATTGGTTAGTATCAAAAGCATCTATTCTTTCTATTTCTGGTTTTCCGTTTTCATCTAAAACGCGATCTTTCATATCAGTATAAAAATCATCAACCGATATTGGAATCGGATCAAATCCTTTACTTCTTAAGAAAAGGCCTATTTTCTTTGACGTTGTAGTTTTACCAGAGGAAGTAGGTCCAGTTATTAAAATCATTTTTACGTCTTTACTCTTGGTTATTCTTTCAATGATTTCAAAAAGCTGATTATTAGATATTGATTCTGATATTCTTATTACGTCATCATATAAACCCGTAGAAATAGTCTTGTTAAGTTCAACGGATGTGTTTATTGATATATTTTCTAAATATTTAGATTGCCTTTCTACCTCGTCTATTAACTTATCAGTTTTTTCATAGCGCAGTTTTTCATCTGGTAAAAAAGTAACCGGAGGTAACAAAATAACTTTATTTTCTTTTAAATATTTTACGTTAAAACGGTCAAGATACCTAGTATTACACGGAAGTATTCCATAAAAATAATCAAGGGTATCGTCAAGTTTATACAAGCTTATGGTTGAATTACTTATAAACCTTAGAGACTGTGCTTTATCTATTTGATTTACCTTAGTAAAATAATCAATAGCATCAAGTCTTGATACCATTATTTTATTAATTGGCATAGCCGCATCTACTATCTCCCGCATTCTTATTTTTATTTTTTCTACCGTAACTTCTGATATTAAGTTATTCGTTAATATCTCACAGTAAACACCTTTATCAACGAAATACATTAGCTTAACATCAACGTTCAATACGTCGCGAACGGCTTTTATAAATAAAAAATACAAACCCCTTATGTAAGTTTTACTTCCAAGTAAAGAAAATACATCATAGAATTCTACGTCTGCGTTTTTATTTAACTTACTATCTAGTGATACCAACCGATTATTAATGGTAGCGACAATTATATTGTCTTTATATTCTCTTTGAAAATTCTTTGATACGTCTAAAAGATTAGTACCTTTTTCATATTCATATTGTTTTTCTTTATATCTAATTTTAACAGTAGCCATATAATCACCTTTTTATCCTAATACCATTCTATCAAAAATGTGGAAAAAAGTCACAACATTTTAATAATAAATATAAATATACTATACATAATATTACTAGGGTGATAAATTAATGAACTTAATTCCAAGTGTTATTGAAAAAACGCATAACGGAGAAAGAGTATATGATATATACTCAAGATTATTAAAAGACCGAATCATTTTTATCGGCGGAGAAATAAATGATGATTTGGCCAATGCGGTTATTAGTGAATTATTATATTTAGACTCTAAAGGAAATGATGAAATAAGCATTTACATTAATAGTCCCGGTGGTAGTATAACTGCTGGGATGGCTATTTTTGACACGATGAATTTCGTTAAAAGTCCTATTTCCACAATATGTGTAGGAATGGCAGCTTCCATGGCATCAGTTTTACTTGCTAGCGGAAATAAAGGAAAAAGATACATCCTACCTAATAGTGAAGTTATGATTCATCAGCCTTTAGGGGGAGTAAACGGACAAGCAACAGAAATAAAAATAGTGGCGGATAGAATACTTTATTTAAGAAACAAGCTAAATAAAATACTGTCAGAAAAAACCGGTCAAGATATAAATAGGATTGAAAAAGATACAGAAAGAGACCATTATTTAAGTGCTAAAGAAGCTTTAGAATACGGACTAGTTGATAAAATATTATAAAAACTTCCAAATCGGAAGCTTTTTTATTAATTATTTAGATAATGTTTTTTTAGATATAAACGTTTTCACGCAATCTAATAAAAATAAAATAGTTAATAGTATTGTAATCCAAACTGGTATTTTTTTTATTATCCCGTTTAGTAAAGGATGAATGATGTAAATGAAAATTATACTTGCAATTCCCCATACCAAAGTCATCTCAAGTGATATATAATGACCAATATTAAAGCGGTGCGATGAATAATCCCAAAACACTTCACCAAATATTTTTTCTATTAAAACACCTCCTAAAGCCTCTAAAAAAGATAGTATTATTGCCACTGTAAAAAACATTATTACGGTTTCTAAAAACCTTGACATATGAAGGTTTTTAAACAAATATTCTGATACAAATAAAATAGTTATTGCGCCTATTCCATAAACTGGTGTCCAAGGCCCGTTTAATATCCCGCTTTTAAAACCATTATTAGTAATTAAAGAAACCAATGTTTCTAAAAAATAACCCAAAACAGAATATATAAAAAAACAATTTAAATAATACATGTTATCACCTTTATTAGCATGCATTAATAAATTGTTTTTTATTCTAAATAGTTTTATTTTTAGATTCTTTAAAATAGCTTAAATCATGAAGGTTTACGTTATTTTGCATCGCGTTTTTAATGGTATTTAAAAATTCATAATCAGGTTTATCAGTTATTGCTTTTTCAATTACTTTTTTTAATACTGCTTCGTCATATGATAACGCAACATCATAACACAAGCGAAAAATTTCATTATTTATTTTCGGATTTAAATTAACAAACTTATTATATGCTTCAACCATTAGTATTCGTTTTAAAGGTCCTAGGTTAAACAAATGAGCAACACTAGGTGCATCCTCGTACTTAAAAAAAGTTAAAACTTCTTTTATTTCCTCCGGGCTATAGCTAAGATCAATAAAATCTATTATGTGTGGATAAGATAACATAGCCGAGAGTGTAAAATAAAGTGTGTAAGTAAGAAAAAAACTTATACACTTTTTAAGTGTGATAAAATAAAAGAAAAAGAGGTAAAGAA
>CASEJU010000016.1 GCA_949288335.1 uncultured bacterium
ATGAAGAAGAGCACCAAAGAAGGGTAAGAAACTCACTAGTTGCAAGTGCGATAAAAGAAGGATGGAATGAGGGTCATGCCGAAGGAATTAAAGAAGGCCTTGAAGAAGGTGCTTTAAACAAACAAAAAGAAATTGCAATTAAAATGTTAAAAAATAATATTGAATTTGACGTTATTGAAAAAATAACAGGAATAAAAAAAGAAGAATTAACCAGGTATGACATTTAACCATTGTGTTAAATAAGGATTTTTATGAGTACGACTTTATTTAGTTCTTTATCAAAATCTTCTAAAGAACGACTTATTAAAGATTTAAAAGGTTTTTATATACCATATAGAAATAATTTAGATATTCCTTCGGATGCAACGTTTGGTTGTGAAATAGAATTTAACATGCCTGGATATGATTATCAATATATACAAAAATTATATAAGCAAGGTTATAATAATCCGGCAAAAGAGTTTTTAATTAGCATAGGTTATCCTAAAATTTGGCACGTTGATAAAGAATTACCTTATCAATTTGAGATAATAAGTGATGTTTTGTGCGACGAGGTAAAAACATGGGCTGAACTAGAAAGCGTGTTAAAATTTTATTTAGAGCATGGTGCGTATACAACCATGGATTCTGGGGCTCACGTTCATGTTGGAAAACAATTATTAAAGAAAAATCCAGATTATTGGTGTACTTTTTTAAAATTGTGGAGTATTTTTGAAGAAGAGATAATTTCTTTTTCAAATGGGGAGGAATATTATGAACGTTTTGTGTTCCATGATTACTCTGATTATTCTAAAGAACAATTAAAAGATGTGATACATAATATAGAAATTAAAAATTATAATAAAAAAATTACACTTTTAAATGATAAGATATATAGTATAAATTTTTCTCCTAAAGATAAGACGATTAATGATTTGTTTTCTTCTAAATCTAACTTTAAAGACTTTAACGTAGATAGTACCATAGAAATTAGGTGTCCTAATGGTACTCTTAATAAAATTATTTGGCAAAATAACATTAATTTTTTTGTTAAAATGATTTTGTCATGTTCAAATGATGGGCAAAAAAAAGAATTAATAGATTATTTATATAAAAAATTAGTATTAGACAAAGACTCTTATAATAATGAAAAAGTACTCATTTTATGTGATATAGTATTTAACAATGATTTGGATAAGTTTTGTTTTTTAAGACAATATTATAAAGATTTTAATAAGCCTAAGGAACAAGACCCATCCATTAAATCCAAACGTTTTTGGAAATAGTTATATTGCTATTTCTTTTGATTAATGATAAAATATAAGTATCTTATTAAAGATAGGAGTTGATAATATGTCATCTACAACTTATTTGTTTAACATTGAAAACATCAATGAAGCATTAGTTAAAGAGACGATTAAAGAAGTATGTGAAGCTTTGGAAGAAAGGGGATATAATCCTGTTAATCAACTTGTTGGATACCTAATGAGTGGGGATCCTGGGTATATCTCTAACCATAAGGAAGCTAGAAATAAAATCCTTAAGATAGATAGAAGTAAGATTCTTGAAATATTAATAAAGGAATATTTAAATTAATGCGAATATTAGGGCTAGATTTAGGTACTAAAACACTTGGTGTTGCAATAAGTGATACATCAGAGACAATAGCAAGTACGCTTAACACTTTTAGGTTTAGCGAAAATAAGCCAGAAGAGTGTTTAAAAGACTTAAAAAAAATAATAGAGGAATATAACGTCAATTTAATTGTTATTGGGCTTCCGAAGAACATGAATAATACTCTTGGGGCAGCGGTTAAAAGAACCAGGGACTTTTCTTTTGTTTTAGAAAAAGAATTTAGTGTGCCGGTTGTAGAACAAGATGAAAGACTGTCTTCGGTTAGTGCTAATAATATTTTAATAAAGGCTGATTTATCAAGAAAAAAAAGAAAAACTAAGGTTGATGGTTTGGCAGCAACAATAATTTTGCAAAATTATTTAGATATAAGAAAGGGAAAGAAACATGGACAATAAAAACGAAGTAAAGCAAGACAATACGTTTACGATCGTAAACGATGAAGGAAAAGAAATAAAATGCGAAATTTTATTTACTTACGAAGATGAAAAAACCAAGAAAAATTATATAGCATACACTGATAATACAGAAGACGAAGAGGGTAATACCAAAGTATATGCTTCAATTTTTAATCCTGAGGAAGAAAATCCGGTACTTCTTCCAATCGAAACCGATGAAGAGTGGAAGTTAATCGAAGGAATTTTATCATCGCTTACTAAAACTGATGATGAGGCGGCAGAATAATATCTGCTGTTTTTTATTAATAAATTGATTTTTAATCTTATTTTTATTATAATTATAACTAGAATTTATGAATCGGGTGGTAGTTATGGATCAAGAGTATCTTATTAGAAAAATAGAAAAATATGCTGATGAAAAAGGTGTGCCAATAATGGAAAAAGATGGCATGAAGTTTTTAACTGAATTTATTAAACTAAATAAGGTGAAAAACATTTTAGAAATAGGAAGTGCAATTGGCTATTCAGCAATAAACATGGCCTTGGCCAGTGATGATGTTACGGTAACTACGATTGAACGTGACAAAGATAGGTATATACAAGCGGTAAAAAACATAAAGGAATTAAAATTAGATTCTAGAATTACGCTTGTTTTGGCCGATGCATTATCTTTTAATACATCTGAAAAATTTGATCTTATTTTTATAGACGCCGCTAAAAGTCAGTATATAAAGTTTTTTGAAAAGTTTAAAAATAACTTAAATCCAAAGGGATACATAGTAACTGATAACATTAATTTTCATGGTTTAACTAATCAAGATAAAAGTAAAATGTCAAGAAACTTAAGACAGCTTATAACTAAACTAGAGCGATACATAACTTTTTTAAACGATAATCCTGAGTTTAAAACAAGATTTTTTGCGGTTGGAGATGGTGTTGCTATCTCAAGAAGGAAGAAAAAATAATATGGCAAAAAAAATATTAAAGGTTAATTCTTTAAACGAGCTTAAATATTCATCTAAATTAGATGGATATATTTTAGGTATTAATAAATTTTCCTGTCTTTTTGAAAAAACTTTTAGCATTAGCGAAATAAAAGAATTTATTTATGAGCATAGTTCTAAAGACGTTTTTGTTTCATTTAATAAGATGGTTTATAACGATGAGTTAAGTGATTATAAAAAAACGCTTTTAGAAGTAGATAAACTTGGTGTTAAAGCGATTATAGTATCAGATGTTGCCGCGCTTACTTACGGTTTAAAAACAAACGTTATATTGGATCAATTTCATTTAAATAACAGCTATCATACCATTAATCATTACGTTAAAAATGGTGTTATGGGCGTTGTTTTAACGGATGATATAACAAAAGATGAAATAGAAAAGATAAGACAAAACACCAGTTGTTTGCTTTTTAAAAACGTTTTATGTTTTAGTCATTTGTCTACTTCGGCAAGAAAACTAGTTACTAATTACATGAACTATTTTAAAGTGAAACATCATTCTAAAAGTTATAAAATAAAAGAACGTAATAAAGATAATTATTATAGAATTGTAGAAGATGATTTTGGCACTCACATATTAAATAATAAGGTACTTTACTTAATGGATTTTCATTTACCGGTTGACTATGAAATAATAGATGGTTACTTAATGGATAAAAACGTTTTTAAAGACGTTTTAACAAACTTCTATGATAACGATAAAATGAAAGATATACTAACTAGTAAGTATGAGTTAACTACTGGTTTTATAAATCATGAAACGATATATAAGGTGAGAAAAGATGAAAGGTAAAAAAGTAGAATTACTAGCGCCAGCAGGTTCGCTTGAAAAATTAAAATGGGCTATTTTATATGGTGCTGATGCGGTATACATCGGTGGTGTAAACTATAGTTTACGAGCTAATGCCAAAAACTTTACGTTAAGTGAAATAGAAGAAGGTGTAAAATACGCGCATAAACATAACGCTAAAGTATACGTAACGGTTAACATAGTATTTCATAATGAAGATGTAAATGGTTTAAAAAGGTATCTTGATAAGCTAAATCATATAGGAGTTGATGCAATAATATTTAGTGATCCACTAATAATTGATATTGCAAAGGAAAACAACTACAAATTTGAACTTCATTTAAGTACGCAGGCTTCCGTTTTAAATGAAGATGCCGTTTTATATTTTAAAAATCAAGGCGTTTCAAGGATTGTGTTAGCGCGTGAATGTTCAAAAAAAGATATTATAAACATCATAAAAAAAACAAATGTTGAAATCGAGTGTTTTATCCATGGCGCAATGTGTACGAACGTATCAGGTAGGTGCGTACTTTCCAATTACTTTACAAATCGTGATGCCAATCGCGGTGGTTGTTGTCAAGTTTGTAGGTTTAATTTTGATTTGTATGATGATAAAAATAATAAAATCTCTAAAAAAGATAATTTTTCAATCGCGCCAAAAGATTTATCACTAGTAGATTATATAAAAGATATGATTAAAATAGGTGTTTCATCTTTTAAGCTAGAAGGAAGAATGCGTTCAATTTATTACGTTGCAACGATTGTTTTGGTATACCGAAAATTAATTGATATGTATAGTAATAATAATATAAATAAAGAATATATTAATAGGGCGAAGAAAATATTATATAGGTGTGCAAACCGTGATGTTGCACCACAATTTTTTAATAAGAAACCTGGCTTTAAAGAACAGTATTATACGGAAAAAAGGCAAGAAGATTCCAACCAAGATTTTTTAGGCATCGTATTAGATTATGACGAAATAAACAAAGAAGCACTAATAGAGCAAAGAAACTTTTTTAAACTAGGTGATAAAGTAACTATCTTTGGTCCATCAGATGATGATTATTCCTTTGTTATAAATAAAATAACGGATCAGGATAAAAACGTTCTTGATGCCGCAAGACATCCAAGACAAATAGTAAGAATTAACTGTTGCAAAAAAGTAAATAAAAATGATTTGATGCGTGTCAACTTTTTAGATTGACAAAACTAAAAAAATGTAGTAACATGATAACCATGTCTATTATTTGAGGTGATTATTATGAAAAAAGATACAAAAGAAATCTATTTAACTAGTGAGGGCTTTTTAAAGTTAGAAGAAGAATTAAATGAAGCTAAAAAGGTTAAAAGACCTGAAATAATTGAAGCGATAAAAGAGGCTAGAGCTTTAGGTGATTTGTCTGAAAATGCTGAGTATTCATCAGCAAGAGAAAACCAAGCTAAACTAGAAGCTAGAATAAAAGAACTTGAGTATACTTTAGAGCATGCAATCATTATTGAAAATAATAACGATGGTAAAGTTAAAGTGGGTTCTGTTGTGAAAATTAAATACGATGATGACGACGAGGAAGAAGAATATACCATCGTTGGAACTAACGAGGCTGATCCATTTCAAAATAAGATTTCAAATGAATCTCCAATTGCGTTAGCAGTAATGGGTAAAAAAGAAGGAGACACCGTATCGGTTGAATCCCCAAACGGAAGCTTTAATGTTAAGATTGTTAAAGTAGCTTAATTTAAGCTATTTTTTTAAATACTTTATGTTTAATTGACTTGATTATGAAATATAAATAAGTTATAATACTAAATGATTTAGGAGGAATTAATATTTTATGGCAGAAAAAGAAAAAAAAGCTAAAAACGTTCATGAGATAACAATTGAAATATCTGGTGATGAGTGGCAGCAAAAACTAGACGAAACTTTTAAGAAGGTTATTAAAACTATTAAAATAGATGGTTTTAGGCAAGGAAAAGCACCAAGAAGTGTTTATGAAAAAAAGTATGGTAAACAGGCTTTGGTGGTTGAAGCGGTTGACTCATATATGCAAGATGCTTATAAGAAAGCCTTAGAAAAATTTAAGGGTGAACCAATAATTCAACCTACCGTAATGATTGATAAAGCTGATGAAACAGGCGTTATTTATAAGTTTGTGTTTACTACTAAACCTGAGGTTAAAATAAAGAAATACACGAATTTAGGTGTTAAAAAAGACGAAGTTAAAGTAACAAAAAAAGACGTTTTAGAAGAAATCGAAAACCTAAGAAAAGAATATGCTGATTTGCAGGTAAAAGAAGGTAAAGCAAAAGAAGGAGACACCGTTATAATTGATTTTGAAGGATTTGATGGTGATAAGGCATTTGCCGGCGGGAAGGCTGAAAATTATTCATTAGAACTAGGCAGTCATTCGTTTATTCCTGGTTTTGAAGAAGCTTTAATAGGAGTTAAGTCTGGCGATGAAAAGGACGTTAACGTAACCTTTCCAGAAGATTATCACGCTGAGGAATTAAAAGGCAAACCAGTTGTGTTTAAAGTAAAAGTTCATGAAGTTAAAACAAAAGTTTATCCAGAACTTAACGAAGAATTCTTCTTGGATTTAGGATTAGAAGATGTTAAAACCAAAGAGGATTTAGAAAAGACCGTAAAAGAAACAATGACGGCTCAAAAAGAATATCAAGCAGAAAATAAATACGTTGATGCGTTATTTGATGCGTTATTAAAAGAAACAAATGTTGATGTGCCTCACGAGCTTGTTCATGAAGAAATAGATAGAATGGTAAAAGAATATGAAGAAAGACTAAAAATGCAAGGAATTAGTTTGGATCAATTTTATAAATATACCAATTCAAACGAAGAACAGTTAAAATCTCAAATGCATGAAGAAGCTGAAAAAAGAATTAAACTTCGTTTTGCTATCGATGAGATTATTAATCTTGAAAAAATAGATGCAACTGATGATGAAGCAGAAAAAGAAGCTGAAGAAAAAGCTAAAAAACATGGTATGGATAAAGATGAGTACGTAAAAGCGTTCGGCGGCCTTGAAATGGTTAAGTATGATATTAAGGTACAAAAAGTATTAGATATATTAAAAAAATAGATTAAAAAGGCAGCTTAACGTTGCCTTTTATTATGAGGTAGTTATGTCAAAAACAGTATTAGAAGTGGTAAAAGAAGGAATAAAAAAGGTAGGGGTATCTGATTCTAGTTGTTTTTATGATGATATACTAAAGGATTTTTATGACGATTGCTTTGTAAATGATTTACTTTATCCTTCGTTTTCATCAAGCGTAAAGTATGGTATGACATATTCTTGCTTTGATAAAAAAAGAAATAAGAGCATGCTTGAGGTAATGATAACTGAAAAGATGATTAACGTAAGTCAAATAGGTAATGATTTTAAAAGAATTTTTTTGCTAACGAATTTTCATAAAGAAAGTTCTAAGAAAGCATCCTTTTTATTATCTCTTACGTTTAGTAACCAAACCATAGAAAGTAAAATAACCTTTAGTGATGATAACTTTATTGTTGAAAAAAGAAATAAAAACAATAAGTTATGTTATTATACGGATTTAAACGTTAATGATCATGAAGAGAAGTTACCTTTTAGCGTAGCATTTAGTAAGATGTACAAAACTTTTAAAAATAATTAATAATAGAAGAATACAAACGTTCTTTTATTATTAAATTGATTTATCATCTTGACTTTTACTTTTCATGTTTTTATAATAAAAAGTAAAATTTATTTTTGTGTGAAGGGAGAAGTTTTATGAATAAAAATGAATTACCAGTAATACTTTTAAGAGGAATTATTGTTCTTCCTTATGCAGAACTTAAGATAGATTTAATTGATGAACTAGACACTGAAATTATTGATATTGCAAGTAAAAATCATGATGGGTACGTACTTTTAGTTTCTCCACTTAACTATCTTGAAGAAAGAATAGAAATAAAGAAGTTACCTTCACTTGGAGTAGTGGGTAGAATAACTAAGAAAACAATTTTACCAAACGGATGTACCCGCGTTACAATAGAAGGCCAAAGAAGGGCAATTATTAATAATTATGTTCCATATAAAGATAAAGAAGGAATTTTTGCAGGAAGTATATCAGCGCCAACAAGATACGCAATTGATGCTTCTGATGAAGAGGCGTTAATAAGGAAATTAAAGATGGAATTAGAAAATTATATTGCAATGGTTCCTTATGCGTCAAATAGTATTTTATCGGTTATTGATAACATAAACACCGTAAGTCGCCTAGCGGATGTAGTTGCAGATTACTTGCCACTTAGTTTTGAAAGAAAGTATGAGTTTTTGATGAACGTTAATCCGCATACGCGGGTAATGATGAATTTAGAAGATATTCAAAAAGAACTTGATGTGTTTGAAATTGAAAAACGTTTAGATATAAAATTAAAAAACGAAATGGATAAGAATCAAACGGAGTATATTTTAAGAGAAAAAATTAGGCTTATTAAAGAAGAGTTGGGTGATATTTCGTCTAAAGATGAAGAAGTAGAAGAATTACGAAACAAAATAAATAAGCTTAAATGTCCGAAAAACATTACAAAAAAATTAAAACGTGAATTAAAAAAATATGAATCAACGCCATCTGCATCTCCAGAAGTTGGCATAATTAGAAATTACATTGATGTTTTAATTAATTTACCATGGAATACCACAACTAAAGATAACACGGATTTGGTTAAGGTAAAAGACGTGCTTGATAAATCTCATTACGGACTTGAAGACGTAAAAGAAAGAATAATAGAGTATTTAGCGGTTAAAAAAAGAAGTGTATCTAACACATCACCTATAATTTGTTTGGTGGGGCCTCCAGGAGTTGGTAAGACATCACTTGCCAAATCAATCGCTGATGCGATGGGAAGAAAGTTCGTTAAAATATCCGTAGGTGGAGTAAATGATCCGGCTGAAATAATCGGACACCGAAGAACTTACATGGGAGCTAATCCAGGTAGGATAATAAACGCACTTAAAAAATCTGGCTCTAATAACCCGGTGTTTTTAATTGATGAAGTAGATAAAATGACCAAGGACATTAAAGGTGATCCAGCAAGTAGTTTACTTGAGGTTCTAGATAAAGAGCAAAACGATAGATTTTATGATAATTACGTTGAAGAGCCTTATGACTTATCTAAGGTTATGTTTATCTTAACCGCTAATTATCAAGACCAGATTCCAGCCGAGTTAAAAGATAGGTTAGAAATAATAAACCTATCTAGTTACACTGAGTATGAAAAACTATTTATTGCAAAAAAACATTTAATACCAATTACTTTAAAAGAATATGCACTAGATAAAGAAAACATAAAGTTTTCAGACGACATAATTTTATCGATTATAAAAAATTATACAAAAGAAGCTGGAGTTCGTGAACTTCAAAGGGTTATTAATAAAGTAATTAGAAGATACGTAATGAAAATGCTTGAGGAAAAAAAGGATAGTATAAACGTTAAGGTAACGGATAAAAAAATCTTAGAATACTTAGGAAAACCTAAGTTTGAAAGTAGCAGTTTTCTTTCAAGTGACACACCAGGCGTTGTAAATGGACTTGCTTATACTAGTTTCGGTGGTGATATATTACCCATTGAGGTTGTAACTTATGAATCTAGTGACAACGTTAAACTAACTGGTAATTTAGGTGAGGTTATGAAAGAAAGCGCCTTAATTGCACTGGGACATATTAAAAGTAACGCTAAAAAGTATAAAGTTGACTTATCTAAACTAGAGAATACTTGCATTCATATAAACGCGATTGAAACAGCGATTAAAAAAGATGGTCCTTCTGCTGGTGTTGCACTTACTACCGCAATAATAAGTAGTTTAACAAAAAAAGTAGTGCCAAACACTTACGCCATGACCGGGGAAATGACTTTAACTGGCAAAGTTTTACCAATTGGTGGATTAAAAGAAAAATCAATCGGAGCTTACGCAGCGGGCGTTAAAAACATAATTATACCTAAAAAGAACGAACCTGATATAGATGATATTCCAAAGGAAGTAAGAAGTAAGTTAAACATAATAATGGTAGATAATTACCAAGAAATATATGATGAGTTATTTGTAAAAAATAAGAAAAGTTAACATTTTCTTATTTTTTTTGCATACATTTTAACAGAATGGAGATGATTATATGAAACAAATAATACCTTTTGTAAAAGATATAAGTTTGTCAACTAAAATATCAGAGATAACTAGCATTGCTTTAGAACATAATCTTACGATGGAAAATGATGATTCTATCGTTGGTAATTTTACTATTAGTGGTAAATATAAAATAAACGAAATAAGCATAAATGAAGAGGTGTTTGAAAAAGTAATACCATTTGATATTACTTTAGACGATAAGTATGATGCTAGTAAGGTTAAAATAGATATAGATGATTTTTACTACGAAATAATTAATGATGAATATTTAAGAGTACATATTGATGTTTTGGTTAATAATTTAGTTTATTTAAAAAAAGATGAAGAAATCATTAAGGAAAACAATAAGAATAATGACTTAAATGAGGCTGTTTTCTTAAATGATGTTTCTGATGATTTGATAGAAAAAGAAAATAATAATAAAGGTGATGAAAGAAAAGTGATGGAAGAAAAAGAAATTATAAATGAGAATACCAAAGAAAATGAAGATGTAACCATAAAAAGTGAAGAAAACATAGTAAATGATTTATCATCTAATTTTCTTAATAGTGAAGAAAAGTACGTGTGCTATAAAGTTCATATCGTAAGAGAACAAGAAACCATAGAACAAATAAAGGAAAAATACGAAGTAACTGATGAAGAACTAGCTAAATATAATGATTTAGAAAACATTATGATAGGAACGAAATTAATAATTCCGTCTAACGAATGAATAATAAAGTATTAAGGCAAAAAATAAGGTCTTTAGGTATTAGTGTTAAACGTTATGAATTTTATAAAAACGCGGTTATATATAAAGATGCTAAAGAAAAAAAGCACGTAATTAAAAAAAACGATTGTAACATATTAGAAAAATATAATTATTTAAACTCAAGAGGTTTCGGGTATTTACCTAGGTTGGAGTATGTTGATAATGACGTTTATGTATATGAATACGTAAAAGATACTAATACTCCTTTAGAACAAAAAATGAGCGACATTATAAAAATGGATGCTCTTCTTCATAATAAAACGGTCTATTATAAAGAAGCATCACTTGATGAAATAAAAGAAACGTATGAAAATTTAAGAGGAAAAATAGATGATACCTTTAATTATTATTATGATGTTATTACTATGATAGAAGGTGAAGTTTACATGTCTCCGGCTAATTATTTGTTAGCTAGAAATTGTTCTTTAATATTTTCATGCCTTAATTTTTGTAAAAAAACCTTAGATGAATGGTATGATATAATGAAAAACAAACTAAAAAAAAGGGTTGTTTTACTTCATAATGATTTAGCTAAAGACCATTTAATAAGGTCGGATGAAAACGTGTTAATAAGTTGGAATAAATCGGTGAGAGACTTACCGATTTATGATTTTATAAAACTATATAAAAATAATTACGCTGATTATGATTTTAATCATTTATATAAAGAATATGTAAAGAAATTTCCTCTTACTATAGAAGAAAGAAAGTTGTTATTTATAATTTTGTTTATACCACCGAGACTTGATTTTAGTCTTTCTGAAATGAAACGTACGATAAACATATCCAAATTATGCAATTACTTAATTACAACGGACATGTTATTTATGGAAAATGAGGCAAAAAATTCCGAAGAACAAAATAATAAGGTCTACGAATAACAAAAAAACATGAAATCTAGCACAAAGTATTAAGGTAAGAATAGCTTGATAAAACGTAATCACACAAAAAACTACAACTAATATAACATACTTTGTTAACCCACCGAAAAAGAAATTATTTGGTCGCATGATAATCACCTTTACTTTATTATATGTACATAAAGGTTTATTTGCTAACCATATTTTTATAAAAATATGGTTTTTTTAGTTAAAAAATGTTATTATATATTAAGAATAGGAGAGAATCTTATGTTAAACAATAAAGGTTTTGCAGTAACAACTATATTATATACACTTTTAATTGTTTTTTTAATGTTCTTAGGCGCGGCACTTGCTCAGTTTTCTTCGTCTAGTAGCATTATCGGTAAAGCAAATGATGACTTAATAAATGGTACTAAACTAGAAGCAAAACAAGTTAAAGTGAAAGATGTTAGTCTATGGTATAACACTAATACCATTGTAAAAATTAACAGTAGGTACGGTACAATGTATTTCCCAAGAGATTTTTATGAGTATAATAATGATACTGCTGCTATTGGTAATGCAAAAAATAATGGTATATATAAAAATATAAAGGTAGAATGCCTTAATCCTAGCACTAATATTTATGGTACTTGTACTGGTTTAAATATTAAAGATAACGGTGATCACTCTTATGATCCCGGAACCTCAATAATAGACTTAGATAATGAAGAAGATAAAGAAATATTTATGAAAGCAAAGAATGATTTGAAATCTTTAGGCAAAGAAATTTATGATAACAATTTATTAGAAAAAATGGTTGTAGATGGTAGTACCATAAGGGAAAGGATAAATGAATCAGGTGATACACTTAGTATTTCAGATATAGTTTATGAAGGTTTGCCTTTAGATGATATCATTGATTATGTACCAAGTACTGATGTGATTAATGGATTATTATCGGAGGTAGAGTTTACTTTAAGTTACCAAAGTATAGAACAATACTTTCCAAATATTATGTTTGAAGCACTAGATGAAATAAGAAACTCAGCTAGCTTGTCACATGATCAGTTTACCCTTGATGATTTGTATAACATGAATACTTATGTTGTAACAATTACTTTAAAACTTAAAAATTCAATCGAGATAAATGGTAATAATGTAGATAAACTTAGTTATAGTATTCCAGATGTATTTTATGTTGCTAAAAGTATAACAAATGTTGATGAAGAATATGCTTATACAGGAATTTTATATTTTTTAAAATGTTCTGAATCTATAAATGAAGCACAAAATAAATATTTAAGCCTTATAGAATTATCAAAACAAATGAACGAAGGTGTTTTTTCAAGTGCATATGCGGAAGAATATGACTTATTTGGACATGAATTATTAGTTTTTAATACAATAGATACTAATAATGATAAAGAATCACGTTATTTAGAATCCATAAAAGATGGTAAAATTGGTGTCGTTGGTGTTAAAAACTTTTTAAAGGTTAGTGATAATATAAATGATGATATAAGTGTATCACTAAATTTATATAATTTATATGAATAATTAGTTATTGAAAATTAATTTAATCTTTGGTATACTATTATTACTTTATAAAAAAAGCTTTGATCAAGAGGAGTAATCTAATTATTTATTAAAGAGAGCAAGTGCTTGGTGTGAACTTGTATAAATTTTAGCTGAAGGTAGCTTGGGAGCTTAATTATTGAAAGTAAGTAGATAATTACGTTTACCACGTTAAGGTAATAAGTTGCATATCTTTTGATATGAATTAAGGTGGTACCGTGGGAATAGTCTCATCCTTTTTAAAGGATGAGATTTTTTAATATTTTAAAGGTGCAATTACAATATGAACTTTAATATTAAAAAAACATGTGTTTTCAACATCATGGAAAGGGAGGATAATAATGTTAGAAAAAAAGTATAATCATAAACAGGTAGAAGAAGGAAAGTATGAAAATTGGTTAAAGCATAATTATTTTAATGCCGGCGATTTAACGAAAGAGGCTTTTTCAATAGTTATTCCACCACCTAACGTAACAGGCAAGCTTCACTTGGGTCATGCTTGGAATACTACTTTACAGGATATAATAATTCGTTATAAAAAGATGGACGGATATGATGCATTATGGCTTCCTGGTATGGATCATGCGGCTATTGCAACCGAAGTTAAAGTAGTGGAAAGATTAAAAGAAAATGGTATAAATAAACGTGATTTAGGTCGTGAGGGATTTTTAGAAAAAGCTTTTGAGTGGAAGGATGAGTATGCTAAAACAATAAGACAGCAGTGGGGAAAGCTAGGACTTGCACTTGATTATTCAAAAGAAAGATTTACGCTTGATGATGGTATGGCAAAAGCCGTTAAAAAAGTTTTTGTTGATTATTATAATGAAGGAATTATATACCGAGGGGAGCGTATTATAAACTGGGATCCAGTACAAAAAACGGCCCTTTCAAATGAAGAGGTTATATATAAAGATATTGAGGGAGCATTTTACCATATTAAGTATTTTATAGAAGGAACAAATGATTACTTAGAAGTTGCAACAACCAGGCCTGAGACCTTATTTGGAGACACTGCCGTTGCGGTAAACCCAAAAGATGAAAGATATAATAAATTAATAGGTAAAAACGTTATTTTACCTATTGTTAATAAGTTAATTCCGGTTATTGGAGATGAGCATGCTGATCCAGCATTTGGAACTGGTGTTGTTAAGATAACTCCCGCTCATGATCCTAACGATTTTGAGGTTGGAAAACGCCATAATTTACCTTTCGTAGTTGTTATGAATGAGGATGCTACCATGAATGAGAATGCGGGTATTTATGAAGGCATGGATAGGTTTTTATGCAGAAAAAAACTTGTATCTGATTTAAAGGACGCTGATCTTTTAATTAAAGTAAAGAAAATAACTCATAGCGTAGGACATTCTGAAAGAACCGGCGTAATGATTGAGCCTTATTTATCTAAACAATGGTTTGTTAGGATGGATGAACTTTCTAGACGGGTTTTAGAAAATCAAAAAGATAAAGATAGCAAAATTAATTTCGTACCAAAAAGATTTGAAAAAATTTTAAATAATTGGATGAGCAATTGCCATGATTGGTGTATTTCAAGACAGCTTTGGTGGGGACACAGAATTCCTGCTTGGTATAAGAATGATGATGTATACGTTGGAGTTGATGCTCCAAAAGAAGAAGGTTGGGTTCAAGATGAAGACGTTTTAGATACCTGGTTTTCATCAGCTTTATGGCCTTTTGCAACGCTTGGTTGGCCGGATGATACTGATGATTTAAAAAGATATTTTCCAAATGACGTTTTGGTAACTGGTTATGATATTATCTTTTTCTGGGTATGCAGAATGGCTTTTCAGTCTTTAAAATTAACTGGTAAAAGGCCGTTTAAAGATTGTCTTATTCATGGTCTTATAAGGGATAAAAACGGACGTAAGATGTCTAAATCACTTGGTAACGGAGTAGATCCAATGGACGTTATTGATGAGTATGGAGCAGATTCACTACGTTGGTTTTTAACGACTAACGCAGCAGCTGGACAAGATTTAAGGTATGATGAAGATAAGGTTAAGGCAACATGGAATTTCATTAATAAGGTATGGAATGCATCAAGGTATGTTTTAATAAATACAGAAGGATTAAAACAAATCGATTTAAACGCGTTAAACGCAAGTGATAAATGGATTTTATCAAAGTTAAATAAGGTTATAAAAAACGTTAGAAAAAGCATGGATAAATATGATTTTAACGTTGTTGGAAAAGTTCTTTATAAATTTATTTGGGAAGATTTTTGCGATGTTTACATAGAATATAGTAAGTCATATTTAAATGATTATTCAACTAAGTCTACTTTGGTTTTTGTATTAACGTGCATATTAAAAATGCTTCATCCTTTCATGCCGTACGTAACTGATGAAATTTATGATTCACTACCTGTAAAAGAAAGTTCTAACATAATTCTTTCAAAATATCCTACTTATGATAAAAGCATGATTTTTGAAAAAGAAGAAAAAGAAATAGATATCTTAACCGAGGTAATAAAAGAAGTGCGTAACGCAAAGAATGAATACAACATACCAAAAGGCTTTGGAATTATAAATAATTTTGATAATAATAAGCATATAATTGACAATAATAAAGATGTGTTGACAAGGATTTTAAAATGTGATATCATATTATCTTCGTTTGATGGTGCATCTTTGATAGATTTAGCGTTTTCTTCTGGTAAGTTAACTATTTGTTACGAAGCCTTGGAATCTAAAGAAAACGTAGATGCACTTTTAAAAGAACGTAATGAGTTAGAAGAGAGTATAAAAAGAAGAAAAAAACTTTTATCTAACGAAAGATACGTAAATAATGCACCGGCTTTCGTTGTTAGTGCGGAAAAAGAAAAATTATTTGACGAAGAAAACAAATTGAAAAACATTTTGGATAAATTAAAGTAAGGATAGGTGGTTTTGGATGAGCATGATTGATTGCATAAACACACGTGAGAAAAACAGAAGAATAAAAAGATATGAGGATTCGGTTGAGTTGGCTTTTTTTGAAAAGGTTTTAATGAAATACGTTCCTTATATAAATGATTTAAAGTATCAAAATAATCAAGGCGAAATAATTTTAAACGAGGATGATCAAGCATATTTTAGCGCCTTAAAAGAAAACTATGAGTATGTTGCAAAAACGGCAGCATCTGATGATTGGGGTTCTTCGGATGAATTGTCTCATACTTTTGCTTTATACGTATCCGTTGGTTTAATAATTTTAAAAAATGGTATTTTCTTGATTAACAAAAACGAATTATTAAAGAAAATGGATGAATATAATGAATATCAAAAGCTTAAACGTACTTCGTTTGAAGATGAACAAATGGACAATGGTATTCAATACACTATTTCAAAAAAATAGAAGCTCGGGCTTCTTTTTTCTTGCTTAAAAATGCTAATTAATATATACTTTAATAAGAAGGAGTAGAATTATGAAACTTAAACATAGTTATTTTTATACGCTTAGAAATGACGCAAAGGACGAAGAGTCAGTAAGCGGTAATTTACTTACCAGGTGCGGTATGATTAAAAAGACCTCAAGCGGAGTATACATGTATTTGCCCCTTGGTTATAAGGTTATGAAAAACATCGAAAAAGTTATAAGAGAAGAAATGGAAAGCATAGACGCAGGTGAACTTTTAATGCCGGCTTTAATACCAGAAGAGGTATACACCATATCAGGAAGACGTGATGCTTTTGGAAAAGATATGTTTTCTTTAAAAGATCGCTTTTTAAAAAATTACGTACTAGCTCCAACCCACGAAGAGCTTTTTACCATTGCGGCGCAAGCCAAAATAAAATCATATAAGGATTTACCATTTAGTATTTATCAGATTCAAGATAAATTTAGGGATGAGCCAAGGTGTCGCTACGGCCTTATTAGGGTAAGAGAGTTTTTAATGAAGGATGCATATTCGTTTGACATGGATGAAAAAGGTCTTAATGATTCTTATAATGATATGTATAATGCGTATAAAAGGATATTTACAAGATTAGGTATTGATTACCGAATCGTTAAATCAGATACAGGAGCCATGGGCGGGCTTTTGTCAGAAGAGTTTCAGGCGATAACGAACATTGGTGAAGATAAGTTAGTTATTTGTGATCATTGTGGTTACGCTGCTAATAGTGATATTGCAAAATGTACTTTATTAACAAAGAAAAGTGATGAGGAATTAAAAATAAGAGAGCTTATTAAAACGCCATCCGCAGGCAGTATAGAAGAAGTATCCAAGTATTTACAAGAAGATAAAGAGCGCTTTGTTAAAACTTTAATTTATAAAATTGATGAAAAGTTTTACGGGGTGTTAGTTAAAGGAAGCATGGACGTAAACGAATCCAAGCTAAAGAAATTATTAAATGCTAATGAAGTTTCTTTAGCAACCATAGAAGAAGTAGAAGAAGTAACTAAAGTAAAAATAGGCTTTGCAGGACCGGTTGGGCTTGATGTACCAATTATCGTTGATAACGAAGTTTTAAACATGACAAACTTTATCGTTGGTGCCAATAAAACCGACTATCATTTTAAAAACGTTAACTTAGAAGACTTTAACTACGTATTAACTGGTGACATACGTAATATAACCCAAAAGGATTGTTGCCCTAATTGTGGTAAAGAATTAAGTTTTAAAAACGGTATAGAAATTGGTAATACTTTTAAACTTGGAACCAAGTATTCT
Source organism: uncultured bacterium (assembly GCA_949288335.1). Classification (GTDB taxonomy): domain Bacteria; phylum Bacillota_I; class Bacilli_A; order RF39; family UBA660; genus Aphodocola. The sequence goes on from CASEJU010000016.1 coordinate 17,814, forward strand.
GAAAGTTTAGGATTAAATTATCTTAATAAAGAAAACGAAAGTCTTCCCGTTTGGATGGGATGCTACGGAATTGGTATAGGAAGGTGCATGGCATCAGTAGTAGAACAGCACCATGATGATAAAGGTATAATATGGCCAATGGAAATAGCGCCGTTTAAGGTTTCGATTCTGGTTTTAAACACGGATGATGCTTCTCAAATGGACGCTGCAAATTACCTGTATGAAAACTTAAGAAAATCATCAATTTCAACCATTTTAGATGACCGTGATGAAAGAGCTGGAGTTAAGTTTAACGACATGGATTTAATTGGTATTCCAATAAGAATTACGATAGGTAATAAAATAAAAGATCAAATAGTAGAAATAAAGCAAAGAAAAAAAGATGACTTTGAAGAAGTTTCACTATATGATGCTTTATCAAAGGTAGAAGATATTATTGATGGTGAATAAGATAGCAAAAAATGACGTTTTTTTGCTATTTTTTTTAATTTTTTTTAATATTTTAGGGGAATTTTTAAAAAAACGGAGAATAATTAAATTAGGAGGACCTTTTTATGGAGAAAATACCATATGACCTAGTTTTAGATATTCAGCGCAAGGTAAACATAGTTGACGTAATTGGTGAGTATTTACCATTAGAAAGACGTGGAAAAAATTATTTTGCTATTTGTCCGTTTCATGATGATCATAACCCTAGCATGAGTATATCTTCTGAAAAACAAATATATACTTGTTTTGTGTGCGGGGCATCCGGTAACGTTTTTAACTTCGTAATGAATTATGAAAACATAAGCTTTACCGAAGCGGTAAGTAAGGTTGCAAAAAAAGCAGGAATTGATATTAATTATCATGATACAAAAAAAGTCTATAAAAAAGATGATGAAAACGATAAATACTACAAGATGTTTGACATAACAAGTAAGTATTATCAAAACAACTTAAAAAGTGTCTATGGTAAAAAGGCAATCCAGTATTTAAACCAAAGAAACTTAGACGGTAACGTAATTAAAGAATTTGAAATTGGTTTATCGATGAACGATAATAACTTAAGTAAGATATTAAAAAATAAGGGATATGACGTTAATGATTTAATAGACGTTGGGTTATGTGGTAAAAAGGATAAGTATATTTATGATGTTTTTCGAAACCGAATAATGTTTCCTTTATATAACTTAAATGGACAAGTTATTGGCTTTTCCGGAAGAATATATAATAACGAGGAAAACGAAAGCAAATACGTTAACTCAAAAGAATCGGTTATTTTTAAAAAAGGTAGCGTTTTGTATAATTATCACCGGGCGTTAAACGAAGCAAGGGAAAAACACCAAATAATAATAGTAGAGGGTTTCATGGATGTAATAAGGCTTTTTACCATTGGCGTTAAAAACGTTGTTGCAACGATGGGAACCGCTATTACAAAAAATCACGCTAGTTTAATCAAAAGGATGAGTAAAAACGTTATTTTGTGTTTTGATGGAGATAAAGCTGGAGAAAAAGCTACCTTAAGTGCGTTAGAACAGTTTGAAAAAATTGGTTTATCTCCTAAGATAATAAGGTTAGAAGATGATTTGGATCCTGACGATTACGTAGTAAAAAAAGGAAAAGATGCATTTTTTACCCATTTTGCTAATCCTTTATCAGACGTTTTGTTTAAATTGGACGTTGATAAGAAAAACACTAATTTTAACGATTATAAAGAAGTATCTAATTATTTGAACTTAGCCGTTAAAGAACTAGAAAAAATAGATGACAAAGTAATTTATGAGCTTACGCTAAAGGATTTATCTAAACAAACGGGTGTTGATGTAAGTACCATAAACGAAATGGTATCTAATAAACCGAAGAAAGTAACAAATATAATTGATAAAAGAATTATAAGTAATAAAGATAAATATACTAAGGCTGAAGAATATTTGATTTATTACATGTTAAGAAACAAAGATGCGATTTATTTATACCAAAATAAAGTATCTTATTTAAAGGATAAACGCTTATCAAGAATAGCCATGGAAATCCTTGAGTTTTATGAGCGTAATAAGTATATAAACACAACTGATTTTACTATTTTTTTAGAAGATAAAACGGAACTTATTAACGAGGTTTTAAGAATCGATGAGTTAAATCTTCCTTTAGAAGTTTCAACTGATGTATTAAATGATTATATAAAAACGATTGATGAAGGCATAATAAAAAAAGAAATAGAAAAAGTAAAAGAAAAAATAAAAACCGAAACAAACGTTGCTAAAAAAATAGCATTACTAGAAAAGTTAAGGAATTTAAAAAAGAAGGAGTGTAAATAATGAAAGAAATCAAGACTTTTGAACAAAGAAAAAAGGAGTTATTAAAAAAGGGTAAAGAAAAAGGGGTATTAACTTATGAAGAACTAGCGGAAAGCCTAAAGGGATTGGAGCTTGATGCGGACTCACTAGATGAGTTATATAATGCTTTTCACGATAATAACATTGACATAATCTCTGAAAATTTTGAGGATGAAGAATCTGGTGAAGACGAAGGTGATGCTCTTTCTATAGAAGACGTTTCTCTTCCTAAAAACGCTAATATAAATGATCCGGTTAGGATGTATTTAAAAGAAATAGGTAAAATAAGTTTACTTAGTTTAGATGAGGAACTTGCTTTATCAAAAAGGGTGGAAGAAGGAGATGAAGAAGCTAAAAAGATTTTAGCAGAGTCAAATTTAAGACTTGTAGTTTCAATCGCTAAACGTTATGTTGGAAGAAACTTATCTTTCCTTGATTTAATACAAGAAGGGAACATCGGCCTTATGAAAGCGGTGGATAAATTTGATGCCTCTAAAGGTTATAAGTTTTCAACCTATGCAACTTGGTGGATAAGACAAGCTATAACGCGTGCAATCGCGGACCAAGCCAAAACCATTCGAGTTCCGGTTCACATGGTAGAAACAATAAATAAATTAAAAAGAATTCAAAGACAGCTAACCCTTGAGTTAAACCGTGAACCAAGTGAGGAAGAACTAGCTAAAAAAATGGGTACCACCGAAGATAAGGTAAGGGAAATTTTTAAAATATCTCAAGACCCATTATCTTTGGAAACTCCAATAGGTGAAGAAGATGACTCACACTTAGGAGACTTTCTAAAGGACGAAAGTTCAATGAGTCCGGAAGAGTACGCCATTAACGAAGTGTTAAAAGACGAAATACAAGAAGTTCTATGCACGCTTACTCCTCGTGAAGAAGAGGTGTTAAAACTACGTTTTGGTCTTCATGGAGGAACATGTCATACCCTTGAAGAAGTTGGAAACATGTTTGGGGTTACAAGGGAAAGAATAAGGCAAATAGAAGCGAAGGCGCTAAGGAAGTTAAGGCATCCTTCAAGATCTAGAAAATTAAAGGATTATTTAAGTGACTAGTAAAATTAAATTATCAAAAAGATTAAGTACGATTGCAAAGATGGTGGATCATTCATCTTCACTTGCGGACGTGGGATGTGATCACGCACTACTTGATATATATCTTTCGCAAAACGATATAATAAAAAAAGCGGTTGCTTGTGATATTACCGAAAACGCCTTAAAAGGAGCTTTAAAAAACTTATTAAAAAGTAACGTAAAAAACGTGACTTTAAGAATATCAGATGGCTTATCTAAAATAACAAGTGAAGATAAAATTGATACGCTAGTAATTTCTGGTTTGGGTGGTAATAAAATAATAAGTATATTAAATGATGGGAAAGAAAAATTAAATAAAATATCAACTATTATACTTGCTCCAAACACAGACGTAAGTAAGGTTAGAAAAAAATTATTAGAAATAGGTTACTTCATTGAAGATGAAAAATTAGTTAAAGAAAGGAAAATTATTTACACGGTAATAAAGTTTAAAAAAGGACTTAAAAAATATAATTCAAAACAAATTTATTTAGGACCAGTTTTACTTAAAAATAAGGATGATTTGTTTAATGAAGCAATACTTGATATCGTTGATAAAAACAAAAGAATAATAAAAAACTTGCCAAGTTATATGTTATTTAAAAAAATAAGGTTAATCATAACCAATTTAAAATTAAAAAAAGAAATGAATAGAAAAACTAATTAATGGTTTTAATTCATTTCTTTTTTATAAGAAAAAGATTGGTTCTGGAGCTTGGTTAACTTTTGTTTCTTTTACTTTGTTTGACGGGCTATTTTGGTTATCATCCTTTTTTATAACAGGTTCATTATTACTTATTTTAGTAAATTCTTTTCCTATTTTTCCTAATGTTTTAAGGTTTTTAAAAACTGGCTTTACTTGGTAGTATAACGGTATTGCTTGGTTGACAACACTAAGCGTTTTTTGTGCGTTTGAAAGTAGTGATCCCCAGTTTATTTTACTAAATAAAGAGCCTACTTTTCCTAAAGCACCTCCGCTTGGTGCCGCGGCAGTTAAGTTAGATGCGCTTGCTAAACCGTTTGCAATTGGTGCTGTTTGAATTAGCGTATTAGGAATCATATAAGGCATGGTACCATACATAAAATCACCTCTTTATACTAATATATGAAATAAAATTAAAAATGGTCAAATTAATGTAATAAAAATAACTATTTACTATTTAAATTTATGAAAATTATGATATAATGTTCTATAGAATAGGAAGGTGTTTTATGAGCGCATTAGATATTATATTGTTACCATTTGTTTGCATATATAGAGGTTTTGTAACAGTATTACTATTGCCATATTATTTTGTAATAGGTATTGGTAAGGTTTTTGCAAAAGATAAAGTAAAGCCAAAAGAAGTGAAAAAAGTTTCAATACCAGAGATTAAGTCTGGAGAAAAAGTTAAAGTAATTAAAGAAAAACGCTCAGCATATCAAACACCGCCAAAAAAAGAAACTAATCAAGCCAAAATATCAAAAGAAAAAGAAGAAAATAAAATAAGAAGACAAAAAGAGTTTGAAAAATTAGTTGCTAAAGCAAGGATAGAAGAAGCTAAAAGGATTAAAGAACAAGAAAAAATTAGAATTGAAAACGAGAAAAAAGAAAAGCAAAGAATCGCTCGTGAATTAGAGAAAAAGAAAAAAGAAGAAGCACAAGAAGCAGCTAGAGAAAAAAAGTTGCAAGCTTTAAAAGCAAAAGGAGAGCCTGCTACTTTTTCTGAAAAAATTAAGGCTTTTTATCAAAAACTAACATATAATAAAAAAGAACAGTTGGAATTAGAGGCTAAAAAAAGTGTTTTAGATGAACAGTTTAAGGACAAAGGAAAAGAAAGTGCAAGATTATCTAAACCACTTTTATTCTCGTATACAGCTCGTAATCCAAAAGGTGAAATAGAAAAAGGTGAGATAGAGGCATTATCAAGGGTTGATGTTCATTCGTTTTTACTTGCTGAAGGATATGAGGTTTATGAAATAACAGCAGCAAAGCCAAAAACAAACATTTTAACTTATAAAATGAAGAGAAATCGTTTAATTTTTTATTTGACACAATTATCAGCTTATTTAAAATCAGGTATAGCACTTGCGGAAGCTGTAAAAATACTTGATGATCAAGCCAAGGTTGTTAATGAAAAAAAGGCTTGGCGTGCGGTTTATTATGATTTATCAATGGGTGATGTATTATCATCTGCCATGGAAAAAAGAAAAGATACGTTTCCAAGACTTTTAATAAACATGATTAAAACAGCTGAAATGACTGGTAATTTACCAGAAACGTTAGATGATATGGTTGATTATTATACCGAGTCTGAAACAACTAGAAAACAGATGAAATCAGCTATGATGTACCCAACCATTGTTACGGTATTTGCCGCTGTTGTTGTTACCTTTATTTTAATGTGGGTTGTTCCTCAGTTCGTTGATATTTACGCGGATTTAGGAAGTGATATCCCAACGATTACCAAAGTTGTTATCGCTATTAGTGACTTTTTAAAGAACTATTTAATTTATATTTTAATTGTTTTAATTATCGTAATATTAATATACCTATATTTATTTAGAAACGTTAAAGCGTTTAGAAGAACCGTTCAGGAATTTTTAATGCATTTACCAGTATTTGGTAACATCATGATATATAACGAGGTAACTATTTTTGCAAAAACGTTTGCAAACCTTATTAATCATAACGTATTTATCACTGATTCAATAGACGTATTAAGTAAAATAACTGATAATGAAATATACAAAAAGCTTATTTTTGATACCGCTAAAAACTTAACTAAGGGTGAGTCTATTTCTTCGGCGTTTAAAGATCACTGGGCTTTTCCAAACATTGCGTATCAAATGCTTTTGACAGGTGAAAAAACAGGTAGACTAGGGCCTATGATGGAACGTGTATCTGATTATTATCAAGAACAACACCGTACGATTATTAACCAGATGAAGTCTTTAATAGAACCAATCATGATAGTTGTTTTGGCAGTTTTGGTTGGTGGGATTTTACTTGCGGTTATTCTTCCTATGTACGGTATGTATGATGCATTATAAAAGGAGTATAACATTATGAATTTAGAAGTGTTTAACGCGGTTATAATATTTATTTTAGGATTGGTATTTGGCTCTTTTTATAACGTAGTTGGATATCGTCTTGCTAACAACATGTCGATTGTGTTTCCTGCTTCTCATTGTACGAAATGCAATCATAGACTTAGGTTTTATGAATTAATACCAGTTATATCATACATTTTTTTAAAGGGTAGGTGTAAGGTTTGTAAAGAAAGGATATCACCGTTTTATCCTTTCTTTGAACTTCTAACCGGAGTACTTTTTTTACTATCTTACCTTAAGTTTGGTTTAACTTTGGATTTTTTAATTGCAATAACTTTTATTTCAGTTTTAATAATTATAAGTATCAGTGATGTTAAGTATTTTATAATACCAGATGAGGTTTTAATTACAGGAGTAATATTAATTATAATAGAATTAATTATTAAAACCTTTGTAAATGATTTAACCATCTTTAACGGTGTTATAATGCCCATTTTAAATGGGCTTGGAGCCTTTGCTTTATTATTCTTATTTAAGTGCTTAGGTGATTTAATGTTTAAAACAGAAAGCTTAGGTGGGGGAGATATTAAACTATTATTTTTAATAGGTTTAGCGTTAGGCTTTGACATGGCGATTGTAACAATTTTTATTGCATCGTTTATAGCACTACCGTTATCTATTATAAGTTTAGTTAAAAACAATAATAACATTCTTCCGTTTGGTCCTTATTTATCGGTGGCTGCAACGATTATAATTCTTACCGGACTTAATTTAAATATGATACTTGATTTTTTTACAAAATAGCATTATTGCTATTTTTTTTAAAACAAAAAAAGTGCCTTAATTAAGCACTTTATACGTCAAGCATTTCAAAATCATTATTTAAATGTGGCGTTGGAATACTTTGAGGTGCACCATTAACCGGATTTGGTGCTTTTTCTTGAGCATTTATTTTATCTTTGGCAGTTACTATCTTAACTGATTCATCATCTAACTCAACAAGTCTTAGTATTTCTTCAATCGTTGTTATGTTTTGAAGTACTTTGGTTAAACCGTCTTGAAGTAGTGTTTTTGTATCACCACGGTAAACTAGTTTTCTTAGTTCTTCTTTAGGCATGCCGTTTGCGATGGCATCCCTTATTTCTTGTGAAATTACAAGTACTTCGTGTATCGCAATTCTACCTTTATAACCTCCAACGCATTCCGAACATCCTTCTGCGTAAGCAAGTTCTGTTATATCAATACCTAAATTTGCCTTTATTAATTTTCTTTCATAATCAATCGCCGGCCTTTTTTTCATGCAATGAGGGCATATTTTTCTAGCTAATTTCTGTGATATTATTCCATTTAAAGATGATGCTAAAAGATACCTTTCAACGTCCATGTCGGTTAAACGTTCAATGGTATTAAGAGCGTTATTAGTATGGATGGTAGAAAGCACTAGGTGTCCGGTGATAGATGCTCTAACGGCTATTTTAGCGGTCTCATCATCACGAATTTCTCCAATCATTATAATGTCCGGGTCCTGACGTAATATAGAACGAAGTACTTCCGCAAAGGTAAGACCAATTTCACTGTTAACTTGTATTTGGTTTACGTTATCCAAGTTCATTTCGACCGGATCTTCAACGGTAACTAAATTAACTTCCGGAGTGTTAAGTGTTTGTAAAATAGAATATACGGTAGTAGATTTACCAGTACCAGTCGCTCCAGTAACCAAAATGATTCCGTTTGGTTCTTTTATTAGTTCTTTTACTTTTATAAGATTACCAGGAGAAAAGCCAAGGCTATCAAGTCCTTTTAAAGATGCAGAATAATCTAAAATACGAACAACTATTTTTTCACCTTCATTAGTAGGTAGTGATGAAACACGCATATCAAGATTAATATCTTTTATCATCATTTTAATTGCTCCATCTTGTGGGAGTCTTGATTCTGTAATATCCATACCAGATATTATCTTAAGTCTCGCAATTAAATTTTTTCTAATATTTTCGGGAATTATAGTGTAATCTATCAAAACGCCATCGATCCTAAACCTTACCTTAATTCCTTTTTCAGCAGGATCAAAGTGAATGTCACTTGCACCCGCTTGAGCAGCGGTAAATATTATTTCATTTACTATTTCAGTTATTGGTAATTTAGTAAAATCTATTTGTTTTAACATTAAATATCGCTCCCCTTAATATTCTCTTATTCTATATAATATTTTTACCTTTACCCTGGATTTTATTATAATTATATTATATAATATATTTTAGAAGATATCAATAAAGAATGGGAGATAAAAATGAAAAAGAATAACAAGGGCTTTTTTCTTGCAGAAACAATTGTTGTAATAGCTCTAGTAACGACGGTAATGGCTTTCGTATACCCGAATATATCAAATTTATATAACAATTATAACAATAGAACAAAGTATTATGACCAACCAGAAGATTTGTATGCGCTACGAGCTTTAAATGATTATTTTTTAAGTTTACTTGGAACAAGTAATGATCCATATAATTCATATACAGATAATGGTTGTAATATATTTATTGCAGGTAATATTACTTCTTCTAATAGTGCATCAGATGAGATATTAGAGCATTATAATAATGATATAAAGCCGAGTGTGGATATGAAAATTGATAAGTTATATATAACCGGTTATATGACAAACTTATCTTCTAATAATTATAACTTTAATAGATACTTAAAAAGGCTAAAGAAAACAACGTATGATTCTTCTTCATACCGCATAATTGGTGTGTTTAAAGACGATGGCGTAACTAGGTATGCATCAATTAAATTGGATAACCCAAATCCTAATAGAAATTGTAATTTAGGAGGTTAAACTATGAAACTTAATAAAAAAGGTATAACGTTAATAGAATTAATCGTTAGTTTTGCCATAGTTGCTGTTGCAATAATATATTTTTTTCAAACATTATATACCGTAAAAACCTTATATTCAAAAGCTTCTGGTGAAACAAACGAATATGTTATGAAGGATTATGGGCTTAGATTTGCTGATGCATATTTAGAATCATATGAAGAAAATCAATGGGATTATTTTAATAAAGAAGGAAATAGATATCTAATAGTAGATTATGATTTGACTGATCCTTCTGGAAAAGGTGCCACTGCTACATGTAATACAAACGAGACCGCTGATTCGTGTTGCAAACGTTATGGTTATAAAAAAAATGGAATAGGAGTAGGGGTGTATGTTCATACTTATAAATACAATAAATTAAATGATAAAATTTATGCTATAAACGCTATGGTATGTGCATCAAATTAATCTAAAGATAAGGTACTTTAAGTAGCTTATCTTTTTATTTTCAAGCATGCTAAAGGTTTGCATGTGTATGCATAAGCCTCCGAAGTTTATAAATAAGTATGAAAGAATTATTTTAACAGGCATAATAATGTTTATGTCTTTTAATTTTGTTATACCACTTGTCATTTCCAAAATACCACTTAATATAACATTGATATTATCTGGTATGTAAAAAATATTTGATGTTAAAGCAATTAAAAGGTTAAAAGTTATTATTAATCCAAATATTAAAAGGCAAGCGTTTATCGAGGTTTTAACTGATTCTATTAAGTTATTAATAAACGAGTTTTCTTTTATATTAATTTGTTTATTTACCGTTATGTTTTTATCTTTTAGGACAAATGCTTTTATAAGGTTTTCCACCCAAGAAATAAAAAGAAGTATAAAGCCTATTTTAGCGCTTTTAAACACTCCAACACCTATTGTTCCAACAATGAATAACGGGTTGATGAAATGGGTTATTTGAATCATTTTTTGGGCGTTTTTATCATCTAGGTATTCGTTTATATATAACGCGTTAGATGGTGTTCCACAAAACATTGATATAATAAAAATAGATGTTAGAACATCATCAAATCCAAATAACTTTTTAAATAAGTTTTTAATTTGTTTTGGTATGATAAGAAAAATTCGTTCTTTTATTAATAAATTACCAATTATCATAGCAGGAAACATAGAAGGAAATATATTTAATATAAAAAGTATGGATGATGATGTAACGCTTTTAATAACTACTTTTGAATTTAATAATATAATAATTTCAAATGTTATTAGTAAATAAAGTAATATTATGTTTTTCTTATTAGTCATTTTTTATTTATCCTTTTAGTAAACTTTATTAGGAGTGGTATAACTTTATGAATGATGTTAATAAGAAAATAATTGTTTTTAAAAAAGACGTTTCATCTTCTTTGAATTTAGAAAAAAGGTACGTTAAATTTTTAGATGATGAAAAAAGATATGCAATATTTTATATGCCTCTTGTTGCACCTTCAAACTTTAAAAGTTACATTAAAGAAAATAACATATATGAGGCATATTTAATAAATGATTTTGACAATTTAAAAAAATATCATGATAACATATATACTTTTATGGGTAAAGAAGGAGTCTACGAGGTACATAATGGGCTTATAAATGAAGAGTGCTACGTTTTGTTAGTAGATTATGGTATGCAAATAGATCTTAGTTTACCAAAGTATTCTTATGAAATAAAAGATGAGTTTCTTTATCTTTATAAATACAAAAATAATAAAAAAGGTTTTTGTTATGTTGCAAAAGGTGATGTTAATGATAGTTTAAAAAGAATAATGATTAAAATGGAATCCGTTATTCCAGGAGTCTTGTCATTTAATCAAATTAATGTTAAAAAAGGAGAGGTAAAAACGCTAAATCGTAAATTGCTATAAAAGCTTTTTAAGATTTATGTTTTTGCTTAAAACACTGTTTCTCTAGTTATAAAAACCTTACTTTTTTTCCTGTTTTATTATATAATTATAAATAGGTGATTGAAGTTGAACAGAAACGAAGTAGATAGAAAAAAAGTAAGTCCAATGATGAGACAGTATTTAGAGACTAAAGACAAGTATGAAGACGTTATTTTGTTTTATAGATTAGGTGATTTTTATGAGATGTTTTTTGATGATGCGATAAAAGTATCACGTGAATTAGAACTTACGTTAACTGGTAAAAACGCAGGATTAGATGAAAAGGTACCAATGTGCGGAGTTCCTCATCATGCCGTTAATATGTATTTGGATAAATTAATTGAAAAAGGTTATAAGGTAGCTATCTGCGAGCAGGTAGAAGACCCAAAAGACGCTAAGGGAATAGTAAAAAGAGAGGTAATTAGAATCGTATCTAAAGGTACCGTAATGTCTGATGATATGTTAGATGCTAAAAGTAATAATTACATTGGAGCCTTAAAGGATTTAGGGCACTGCTTTTCTTTGGCGTACGCTGATTTATCTACTGGTGAATTTAACGCTGTTTTAGTAGAGTATGAGTTAGATAAAATAATTACGGAAATAGTAAACGCAAACATAAGTGAATTAGTAATAAATAAAAGCGTGGATCCTAGAATAACTGATACCTTAAAAAATCATTATAACGTTAGCATTTCGTACGAAAACGAAGATAAAGAAATAAATGAATACAAACACCTATACGAAAACATAAACGATGTTCGGGTTATATCTTCGGTTACCGTTTTACTTAACTATTTAAATAATAGTCAAAAGCGAAGTTTAGATCATCTTCAAAACGTTGTCCAAAAGGATTATAAAACTTATCTTAAGATGGACATTCATACCAAAAGAAACCTTGAGTTAACCGAAAGCTTAAGGCAAAAAGAAAGAACGTACTCGCTTTTATGGTTACTTGATAAAACGAAGACCGCAATGGGCTCAAGGATGTTAAAAACAATGATTGAAAACCCGTTAGTAGATAAAGAAGAAATCGAAAAAAGATACGATATGGTATCTAAATTATTGGAGCAATTTTTAATCAAAGACGAAATAAAAGAACTTTTAGATGAGGTTTATGACCTTGAAAGATTAGCGGGTAGAATATCATTTGGTAACGCTAATGCTCGTGATTTATTGCAATTGAAAAGCTCACTTAAAGTTTTGCCAAGACTAAAAGAAATCGTAAGCGAATTAGATTTTAAATTATCCATCGATGATTTAACTGATTTGTACAAACTATTAGATAATAGCATATATGAAAATCCTCCTGTTGGATTAAAAGAAGGATATTTAATAAAAGATGGGTATAATACTGAATTAGATGAGTTAAAAGAAGCAAGACGCGGTGGAAAAGACTTTATCGCTAGATTAGAAAATAAAGAAAAAGAAAGAACCGGAATAAAGAACTTAAAAGTAGGATATAACCGGGTTTTTGGATATTACATAGAAGTATCTAAAGGAAATAGTAAGCAAGTAAAAGAAGAGTTTGGTTGGGAAAGAAAGCAAACGCTTGCTAACAACGAGAGGTTTATAACGCCTGAGTTAAAAGAAAAAGAAGCGATGATTTTAGGTGCCGAAGAAAAAATAATTAATCTAGAGTACGCTTTATTTACGGACGTTAGATGCAAAGTAAAAGAAGTAATTCCATCCATTCAGCTAACCGCTAAAGCCATTGCTAAACTAGACGTAATGCAGTCGTTTGCAACCGTAACCGAAAACAATAATTACGTAAGACCAGTACTTACCGATAAAAAAGAGGTAAGAATAATAGAAGGAAGACATCCGGTTGTAGAAAAAGTACTTGATGGTGAGTTTGTATCAAATGATATTGTTTTTGATAATGACATTTATTTAAAACTAATTACCGGACCAAACATGGCAGGTAAATCAACTTATATGAGGCAAATGGCAATGATTGTTATAATGGCTCAAATTGGTTGTTTTGTGCCTGCAAAAGAAGCTGTTTTACCTGTTTTTGATAAAATATTTACCCGTATAGGTGCCTCTGATGATTTGGTTTCTGGTGAATCTACCTTCATGGTTGAAATGAAAGAGGCGAATTACGCAATAGAAAGTGCAACGGAACATAGTCTTATTTTGTTTGATGAACTAGGTAGAGGTACCGCAACATATGATGGTATATCACTTGCACAAGCAATAATTGAATACATTCATGATAATATTAAGGCAATTACTTTATTTTCTACCCATTACCATGAATTAACCAAGCTAGAAGAGACAAAAAAACATATTAAAAACGTACATGTATCAGCTCATGAAGAAGATGGAAACATAACTTTTTTACATAAAGTAAAAGACGGAAGCATTGATAAAAGTTATGGAATTCACGTTGCTAAGTTAGCTAATTTACCGGCTTCTTTAATAAAAAGAGCAGATGAAATACTAAAGACGTATGAGAATAAAAAAGAAACTCATGAAGTGATAAGCCAAATTAGCATGAATTTAGAAGAAACGGTAGAAACTAACGATAAATATGATATAATAAAAAAGATGCTTGATGATGTTAACCCACTTGAAACATCACCAATGGAAGCACTAAATATTTTATATGATTTAAAAAAGGAAATGGATAAAAAGGATTAGGTGATAATGTATGGAAGAACAACAAACTAAAGATATTAAAATACCTATAAAAGCAATCGTAGAACACGCCATGACAACTAATGGTGCAAGGTATGAAGAAGATGAGTTTAACTTACTTAGAAAGTATTTTATTGCATGTTTAAACTTAGGCTATATGGAACCAAAAGACTTAGTTCCAATGGTTAATAAATTTGCATCAAAAATAAAATTAATAGTTTTAAATTATTCCAGCATAAACAAAATGGATTATTACGTTATAAATAATGGTGTGTTATACATAAACGGAGCGTTAAAAGAAGAAAACCCAACGTTTTATGAAATAAACTATTATAAAGCTGTTACCGAAGTAGTATTTGCTGCAAACGATAAACACATTGGCTTATCTAACGCACTTACCAACATGGCTGCCGAAAAAATATATAACATGGACACAAACGGCTCTAGAATCGTTATGCCAAGAACTGACGAGGAAATGATTGGTAATGAAAAAATTCAAATAAGAGCAGGATACACTAATTATAATTTAATAATTTCTCTTTTAAAGCAGCTCTTTATTTGTAAAGGAATAAATGAAAATAAAGTTTTGCATGACATGTATTTTAATGGGTATGAAACAGTTATTAATGGTTTATCTTTTGGTGATAATGAAAAATTGCTGTTAGACGTACTTGATAAGTTATGTATCATGTACGTTCAAAGAAGGGTAATGAAACAAACTAATCCTAGTGAAAAAACGCTTTTAGATAAATACCAAATAATAATAAATGATATGTTTACCAAAATGGATCAAAACTACTTTGCGTTTTGCGCTTTAATTACGACGGATGATTTAAGGCAAAAATGCATGAAGAAGTTTGAAAACAAAATATAATGGTGTGGTGATATAAATGAATAGAAATGAAGCTAGAAAAGTAATAATGACCATTTTATACCAGATATTCTTGTATCAAAGGGATAACATTGATTATAATGTAACTGACGTTATTAACGAGAATTTAAGTATTGATAACGAATTTGTTAAGGATATGATAAATGGTGTGTTAAGTAAAAAAGAAGAATTATTTAAAATAGCTAATGACAATTTAAAGGACTGGAAAATGAGCAGATTAGGTCTTACTGATCAAGCTATTTTATGCATGGGAATATACGAACTTTTATATACTGATACCCCAAACGTAGTAGCGATAAACGAAGCGGTTGAACTTGCTAAAAAATACTCTGATGATAAAGTAAAAAATATGATAAATGGTGTTTTGGATAAAGTTTATCATGAAAAAATTGATTAATAGCGCCTTTATGGTGCTTTTTTATTTAAAAGATATCTTATGCATTTTAAGTGTCTTAGTAAAAGTGGTAATGGTGTTTATTTGCTTTTAAATTGCTGGTTAAATTATATATTAAACATTCGGTATACAAAAAATGTAGTAATATTTAAAGGAGTTTGATTTTTATGAAGATTAAAACGAATTATGATATTTTAAAAGAAATAGGGCATTCCAAAGAAGGAATTAAAACAAATGTAAATAAAAGACGTAAGAAAACAACTTAAGTCTTTTTTTAAGGAAATTATTAAATAAGTGTCTAACAATTAAAATGAAAGAACCTAATTATTGGGTATTAGCTTTCCATCTTTTTATGAAGAATAGAAAGGTGGTGATACTTATGAAATATGAAACTAAGTTTCAAAGAGTAATAATTGTCCTTTTGATTTTATTGTTAGCCTTGCTAATATTTAAAATATAAAAGAAAAAGCGTACCCAAGGGGGTGTACGCTTTTTCCATAGTATTTAATGGAAAGTTACTAACCTTAAAGTTAGGTTCTTTCACCATTTAAATTATACAATATAATTAAAAACATGTAAACTTATTTTCTTAATATGTCTAAAACATGACTAGATGCGCCTATTAGTTCCGGTCTTTCGCAAGTTGATAGGTGATACTTTAAATACATGTTGAAAGTTTCTTTATCCATTTTGTTAAGTATTGGTCTTATGTAATCCGATGGTCCATCTTGTGCAATTATTTTTATTCTTTTAAGATTAGATAAATTATTTAGCTCGTTTATGTCTTCTAATCTTACCATGCTATAAAGATCAGTTTCTTTTGGAGTTATATGAAAATCTTTATCAACATCTTTATTTTTTATGGCATCTAAAATGTTATTATCTTTAAATCCATGGGTAATTATTGCGTACTCATTCATATAATAACTAATTAAAATGTATCCACCTTCTTTAACGACTTTTTTAGCTTCCATTAAAGCCTTTAATTTATCTTCCTTACTTATTAGGTGGTATAATGGGCCAAATAAAAGTACCATATCAAACGAATTATCTTTAAACATAGAAAGATCAGTTGCGCAACCTAAATAAGCCTTAACAGGGCTTTTTTTAGCCTTTAGCGTCATTAAGTTATGTTTTACCAGCTCAACGGCAGTAACGTCATAACCTTCTTTTGCAAGTTCAATACTATATAAACCCGTTCCAGCTCCTACGTCTAATATTTTAGGATTATTCATTTTATTTAAGTATTCGTGTATGTATTTCATTGCGGTAGTGTACTCAACTATGGTATGTCTGTGTGTTATTCTTTTATCCTCGTTAAATTTATTATAATAATTAATTAAATTATCCATGTTCATTTAAATCACCATAAATATAATAAAACATAATTTTAATTTAATCAATTGTTGATATAGTATTTATTTAAGTTTATAATTATTTTATAGGAGGTATATAAATGTTTAGTATAAATGATAATAAAGTTATTTATAAAGAAAATAATGAGGAGGTAGGTAACATACTTTTCTCTAAAAAAGATGATAACATGATAAGTATTGATAAGGTATACGTAAAAGAAAACCAAAGAGGTAAGGGCATTGCAAAAAAAATGCTAGAATATACGTATGATTATTTTACTAAAAAAATGTAAAAATAACGTACGAATGCTCATATTCAAAAAAATGGAATAAAACGAAAAATTGACATACCTTTAAACATCTGCTATTATATCAGGCAAATGAAAGGTGTTTTTTATGAATGATATTAAAATAAAATTAAACTTATATTTTGATTTTTTTAGTTATGTTGTTTTTTTATTTATTATACATGTATAATTTATAATTTTTGATTTATTTATTTGAACTTATATATCTTAAATGATATAATTAAATTATAAAGGTGATTATATGCAAGATAAATATATAAGCGTAACAGCTCTTACTAGATATATTAAGTATAAAATAGATAATGATGTTCACTTGCAAGAGGTATATTTAAAAGGTGAAATATCTAATTTTAAGGCTCATACAAGAGGGCATTTTTACTTTACCATAAAAGATGAAAACGCAAGAATAAGTGCCATTATGTTTAGCTATAACGCATCTAAAATAAAATTTATGCCAGAAGATGGTATGAAAGTATTAGTTAAGGGTAAAATAAGTGTTTTTGAATCAACCGGAAATTATCAAATATACGTAGAAGAAATGAGTGAAGATGGCGTTGGTAATTTGTACGTTGCCTTTGAGCAGTTAAAGAAAAAATTAGGTGATGAAGGTTTATTTGATCCAAAGTACAAAAAGCCTGTTCCTAAAATACCAATGAAAGTAGGTATCGTAACAGCTCCAACGGGAGCAGCGGTAAAAGATATATTATCAACCATCAAAAGAAGGTTTCCAATATGTAAAACGATTTTGTTTCCATGCTTAGTTCAAGGAGAACTTGCTAAAGATGACATTGTACGAAAACTAGACATTGCAGATAATTATGATTTAGACGTAATAATACTTGGACGCGGCGGAGGTTCAATCGAAGATTTATGGCCTTTTAATGAAGAGGTTGTTGCAAGAAAGGTATTTAGTTGTAAAACACCTATAATAAGCGGAGTTGGGCACCAAATTGACTTTACGATATGTGATTTTGTATCCGACGTAAGAGCAGAAACACCAACGGGTGCTGCAGAAAGAGCTGTTCCTATGCTAAGTGATTTATTATTGGAAATAGATAATTATAAAACAAGGTATACTAATGCCATAAGAAGGATTTTAGATAATAGTAAATTAAGGCTAAAAAAATTAAAAGAAAGTTACGTTTTAAAAAATCCACTTAGCTTGTATGAGATAAAAGAACAAAAATTAGACAACATAATAGATAAATTAAACACGTGCATGAATGCTATTATATACACAAGTAAATCTAAGTTAGAACTTATTAAAAATAGTATAATATTTAAAGATCCGACAATTTTATATAAAACTAAAGCGGAAAATTTTAAACAATTAGTAGAGAAGTTAAATGTA
>CASEJU010000017.1 GCA_949288335.1 uncultured bacterium
ATAACACAAAAAAACTAATCCATTTCTGAATTAGTTATTTATCAAAACTCGAAAAGTTCGAGCACATTTCACTATGGAGCAAGTGAGGAGAATCGAACTCCCGTCTCAGCCTTGGCAAGGCCGCGTACTAACCGTTGTACTACACCTGCGTAAATATATTTTGGAGGGGCCAGCCGGATTTGAACCGGCGATCGGGGAGTTGCAGTCCCATGCCTTACCAGCTTGGCTATAGCCCCGTTTGTATGTGCAACAAAATTATAACATACTTAACAAATAAATATCAAGTATTATTCTTTATATTTTATGTAAAATACTAATATTATATTAGTATTTTTTAGTTGTAATAATAAATTTTGCTTTACTGTCAATAATAATATTAGTAATTAATTATTGTTTTAATCTTGTAAGGTTAATAGTTTTTAACTCATTAAAGATAAAATTATATATAGGTGGTAGTATAATGAAACGAAAGATAGTAGAGGCGGTGGCTGAAAAAATAAATAAAATAATCAAAGAAAGTGATGGTGCTTTAACAATAAATAAAATTGCATCAAAAAGTTGCTTAACTCAAAGTACCGTACAGCATATCGCAGAAAAAAGTTATAAAGATATAAAACTATTAACAATTGTAAGACTATGTGATGGGCTACATATTAGTTTGAAAGACTTTTTTTCAGATGAATTATTTAATGATATAGATAGAGAAGACTAGAATGCCTAGTTTTCTTTCTTTTTAAAATATGCTATAATTAACCTTGTAAGGCTAACCAGCTTATTTTAGGAGGAGTAATGTCTACTGAATTTAAATTATATAATGTTAATGATGAAGATTTGTATAAAAATAAATCTCCAGAAGAAAAAACCAAAATTCGTATGGAAATGGTTATTATGGCAAAAAAAAGAGGAATAAAACCAACTGCCAGATATTTTAATACGTATCCATCCACGGTAAGAAGAATAATTAAAATATATGATGAAAAAGGTCCGGAAGGATTAATTTTAAAATAATACTACTAATTCTTTGGATTGAACCGTCGTGTTTAGATTTAAAAACGACGGTTCATATCATATATATAGAGGTTTTTTAATAATCAAGTTTATACATAAATTTACACTTATTAATAAAAAAGTTAATAAATATTTTTAATAATAAATAAATAACATTATAATATATAATGGAGGTATATAAATGAAATACATAATTGATACTGATCCTGGAATAGATGATGCAATCGCAATTATGTTGGGGGTTAAAAATAATTTAGACATAATAGGTTTTACCTTGGCTAGCGGCAATATTCCGGTTGAAAAATCAGAGAAAAACTTAAAAATCATTCAGGAATTTTTAGGTAGCAACATAAAAATGTACAAAGGATCTAAAGAAAATAAATGTAATCACGAAACGGCTGAGTATGCTCATGGAAAAGATGGGTTAGGTTACGCCGTGTTTCCGGATTTTAGCAAGAAAAAATTTCAAAAGATGAAGGCTGAAGACTTCATAATTAAAGCATCTAAAAAATATAAAGATGATTTAACAATGATTTGTTTTGGACCATTAACCAATCTTGCACGTGCTATTAAAAAAGATAAAAACTTAGTTAAAAGATTGAAGCACGTACTTGTTATGGGAACAACTTATAATCCAGATGAAAAAGAACCTTATTTGGAGTTTAACGTAAACGTAGATCCAGGGTCCGCAAGATTGGTTTTTAAAACTCCTTTTGAAGACATAAAAGTGGTTACTCATGAAATAGGGGTTAAATCATTCGTTGAAAAAGATTATGTTTTGAATTTAAGAGAATCCGATGATTTAGTATCAAGGTTTGTTGGTTTAATAGCTGAAAAATACATGGAGTTTAGCTATGACCATTATGGTACGATTGGCCTTGGAACGCCTGATCCAACCACAATAGCATCAATAATTGATCCTTTGATGATTAAGTTTTCTTATTGTAACGTGGATATTGTATCAAGAGGAGAAGATAAAGGAGAATGCCATATTACTTTAGTGGATAAAAGTAACGTTATGGTATCAACTGATTTTGATTTAGAAAGGTTTAGAAAGGTATTTAAAGATACTTTTAAATAAAGTTATTTAAATATCTTTTTTCATATAATAAAATAGGTGATTAATATTGGTAGAAGATAGTGTTTTTTCTATTGCAAACATAACTGGAGATATATCATCTCCTAATTTAAAAGGAATAGCATATTTTAAGCCATTTAAAGATGGAACGATGGTAGAAGTTGAGGTATCAGGACTTCCTGGTTATAAAAACTACGCACTTTTTCCAATTCACGTTCATGATGGTAAAGACTGTGACGTATCAAAAGATGGTACTTTTAATAATGTTCTTGGTCATTATAACCCAACTGATGAACAGCATCCTTATCACGCAGGAGACATGCCGATTTTATTTTCTAATAATGGGTATGCCTACATGAAGTTTTATACAACCAGGTTTAAAGCTTACGAAGTGGAAAATAAACTAGTTATTATTCATGAAGCGATAAATGATGAAAATGAAAAAACGTTTGGAAGAAAAATAGGCTGTGGTGTTATTAAAAAATACAAAATATAAAAAAGAATCAGTTTTGATTCTTTTTTACAAATAAAGTTTTTATAAAGGTAACTGTTAAAATAATAAATATTGGTACAGCAACAATGAATAAATAATATTTTTTAAATATAATAATTGAGTTTGGGTCATTTAAAAAGATGTTTTTTGATAAAAATAGTGCAAGCATACATATCAAAGCAACTACTATTATTTGTTTTTTATTTGAAAGACTTGTTTCTTCTAAATACTTTTTAATTCCATAAATGCTTATGTTAGCAAGTGAAATAATATAAAATATCCATCTAAACGAAAGAATGTTTTCAATGTGAAACTCTGAGTTTGAAACGATTATTTTCTTTAAGATAACGTATTCTGGATACTCAAAGATTGATGCTAGCTTATAACCAAAACAGCTTATTATATAAAACATTACGATGGTAAGTGATATGGTTGCTAGTACGTAAAATATAATCATGTTTTTATTAAAGTTATTATCTGATGCTTTATTTTTATATATTGAAAGAAAGAAAAAAGAGGTAATGGAAGTAAGTGATGCATAGTATATCGCACCATATAAAATGTCATTTATACTTGTTTTAAAAAGTGGAAGTATGTTATCTATTTCGATGTATTTAAATAAGAATATCTCAATAAATATTATTAAAACAGATACGATAACAAACATGATTTGACTTACTCTTAAAAGGGTTTGGGTTTTGTTTGCTGATAATATAATTGAGGTTATTAATATTAAAATACCAATTACGTAATATGGGGTTTCGGTTAAGTATTTGCTGTTTATGAAGGTAATTAATGATCTATAAGATATAATTATCATAAAAAAGCATAATGTTACAAATAAAAAGTTTAAAACCTGTCCTATTTTTTTTCCAAATAGTTTTTTATTTTTATTAAATATGTTAAGGTTTGGGTAGCAATTATTTATTTTAACGTACATAAAAAGTGGAATAAAGCCTAGTATAAGTCCAATTATCATTGATATTATTGCGTCGTTTTTAGAAATATCAAGAAGAATAATATCGCCAAGACCTAGGTACATACTTGATAAGACAAGAGCAAAAAGCATACTTATTTGAACACTTGATACTTTGTTTTTCATTATTATTCCTCCTGTTTTACTGATTTTAACGTTAAACCTGAACTATCTGTTTTAACGTTTACGTTAACATTAAAAGTAATGTCATTTTTAATCGTTTTATTTGTGTACCCATAACTTTTCATTTGCTTTTCTTTTTCCTTATAAAACATCGATCCGTAATGCATGGTATCTGATTTATATTTTCCGTATGATTTTTCTAAGAACAAATTAATTAAGTGTTTAATTCTTTTTTCAGCTTTTTTTTGTATGTCATTAATTAGTTCATCATCATTTATGAAATTCATTTTACAGTTGTACTCGGTTATGTTTGTTTTTGCACTTGTGTTTATCGTTACGTTTGGCTTTTTATTTTTAAAAGATATTTCTTCATTAGTTTCTAAAGAAGTTATTTCTAAAGTGGCAAAATTCTCATCATCACATTTTATTTTTACGTAGGTGTTTTTAGCATCAGCACTAACTATGTTATATCCAAAACTTTCGTTTTCGTTTAAATAACCAATTAACTTACTATTTTTTAAGACGGCTAAGTTATTAAATTTTATTCTAACGTCTGGATCACTGTCTTTTATGTTGTCTTGACTTTCTCCTTTTTTAACGGAACCAGTTAAAATAACAGCGGGTAAAACTGATTCTTTTCCTTCGTCCATTAAGTTAGATACTAACTCATCAAGGGTTATTATGTTAGTTGTTCCACTTAAATTCGCCGAGTTAAATAAGCTTGCTTTTAAGTTCTGTGATGGAATTGTCTCAAGTGGTGTTATTACCTTAAGGATGTTTTTTGCTTTGTTTTCTTTGGCAACGATTACCACGGCATCTTTTTCAGCGGAAGAATCCCTCATGAAAAAGTCTAGGTATTCTAAAGGGTCTTTTTCTTTTAATAAATCTTCTCCTAGCACCACAACTTCCATGTGACCTAGGTATAGCTCCTTTGGGGATGATAAGACGATTTCTCCTAAGGCATCGTATATGCTTGCACCGTTTGCTTCGTAAAAAGCTATTTCACTTACGTTGGTATTTTCTTTTTTCTTAGCGTTCATTATTTGCACTCCAACGGTGTATTTATCCGTTTTGTTATCGTTTATGTCAATTGATATTGCAGACACAATCGCAGAGTCATTTAATTCTTTATAGTTATAGCATCCACTTAACGTTAATATGATTAGAATTAAAATAATGTATTTAATTTTTTTATGCATTATTTATCCTTCTTTCTAAAGATGTTTTTTGGATGAAACTTTTCTTTTTTACTTGGTATGTAAACGTTTTTTTGTTCTTTTAAGTTAAATGGTTCAAAAGGTGAGAAATAGCTAACTGTGCATGATGTTTGTGAAACAAGTGTTGCTAAAATTATTAAGCTTCCAAAAATAACGCCAACAAAACCAAACATCCATGCCATTATTATTAAAAATAATTGCCACCAGCGAATAGAGTTTATAAGGTCAATTGATGAAAAGGCAAGGGAAGAGATTGATGCTATACCGACTATTATTATGGTAATAGGAGAAACAACTCCTGCTTCAACGGCAGCTTGACCAAGGACTAAAGCCCCAACGATTGAAATAGAACTTCCTCCTTTACCCGGAAACCTTAAATCACTTTCCCTTAGTATTTGAAACATAAGACTCATAACTAGTATTTCAAAGATAGAAGAAAAAGGAACTCCTTCTCTTTGAACAGAAAAACTAATTAACAAACCACTTGGTAAAGACTCCCAGTTAAAGGCCATTAATGATACGTATATGGCGGGTGTAAAAACGGTTAGGAAAAAAGCGATAAATCTTACGATTCTACTAATTATTATGTTTAAACTTTTTTCGTAGTAGTCCTCCGGGTTTTTAAAAAAATCCGCAAAAAGACAAGGCAAAATAATCGCTTCGTTTGAGTTTTCTACCATTAAAACAACTCTTCCTTCGGTAAGCATTTGAGCGGCAAAATCAGGCCTTTCGGTAACTAAGTTAACGGGCAAGATAAAACGGTTAGGATTACTTATGGCTTCTAATATGTAATTGGTGTTTCCAACGTAATCAATGTTTATTTTGTTAAGTTTTTCATCAATGTTTTTAATTACTTTTTCACTAGCAAGTCCTTTTATATAAAACATGGCAACCTTTGTTTTACTTTTTTCTCCAATCGTTTTTTCATCAATCCATAAATCTTCTGTTTTTACTCTTCTTCTTATCATTCCCATGTTAAACTGATAGTTTTCCGAAAAAGCATCACTTGGTCCTTTAAGACTTCGCTCGTTTTCACTTTTATTTATTGGGCTAAAAATATTAGCGCGGTTTTCAAATGCTAGGTATTTTTCACTTTCGAATATTGCAACGGTAAAACCACTATTTACGAAGTATAAAATATCTTCTTTTTTACTAAAGGGAATAATGTTGTTGTTTGGAATAAAGTTTTTGATGTATTCATAAATGTCTTTATCTTTTATTTTATCTTTTTCTTCGTCTAAACGCCTTAAGATAAAATCATTTATTGAAGTTGATGATGCAACGCTCATTGAGTATACAAACATAACTTTTTGTTCGTTTATGGTAAATTCTTTATATTTAATATCAGGTGCGTTATTAGTTTTTTTCTTTAACTCGTCTGTTATTTTTTTAATAGTCATATTATCCCTCTTTTTTAAATAGTATTAACCATAAACAGGGAAAAAATTCCAAAAAAAAGGAGATTACACGGTTTCCCAT
>CASEJU010000018.1 GCA_949288335.1 uncultured bacterium
TTATGGATATTTAATATTCATATTAGGTAACTAGTATAATTATTATATGATGATGTTAAAATCCTTTAAATATCAAGGCAAAATAAACACTAGATATTGCTATCTAGTTAAATACATATTGGTAGCGAGAGGGGGATTCGAACCCTCGACCCTACGGGTATGAACCGAACGCTCTAGCCAGCTGAGCTATCTCGCCATGAACTGCATTAATATAATAACAAGAAAATAAGGTTTTATCAAGTGTTTTTTTTAAAAAATTTAATTACTTAATTTATTTTTAAAAAACGTTATTTTTTATGTTAAATTTTGTTGATTAAAATAGATTTAATCGTTATAATAATTAACCAATATGTAATTAATAATTATATTATGGTATTGGATGGTGTTAGTATGTGCGGTATTAATTATGAAACAATAACTTTAAGAACTAATAGGTTAGTATTAAAAAAAGGGGAAAAAGAAGACTTTTTAAAGGTTTATGAATATGATTTTTCAAAGTTAAAGAATATTGATAACGAAACCATCTTAATAAAGCAAGATAATTCTAAAATAAAAAAACTATTTAAAAACGGGAATTATTATAAAAAAACAAAAAAGGCTCATATGTTTGATTGGATTGTTTATTTAAATAATGAGGCTATTGCAAACGTGTTTACAAGTGAAAATAATGATAACATGGTAGAATTAGAGTTTAACATGCATCCTTTTTATTGGAAACATGGTTATATGATAGAAAGTTTAGTAGCAGCGATTGAATATCTTTTTTCCGTGGGATATGAAAATGTTGTATGTACTTATTTAGAATGTAATAAAAATGCAAAGAAGTTACTTGGTAAATTAGGTTTTAAACCATACACAATAATAGAAGATGCTTTTAAAAGTGAAAGGGGAAACCTATTAGATAAATATAAAGTAATAATCAATAAAGAAGACTGGTTTTCTAAAACTGGCAAGTTGATTAAAGTAAATGGTTCTTTATAGAACTATTTTTTAATTTATTATGATATACTTATTAGTAAGGAGGAAATAAAATGAAAGTGCTTGTAACAGGGGGAATGGGTTACATTGGAAGTCATACCTCAGTAGAACTTTTAGATGCTGGTTATGATGTTGTTATAATTGATGATTTGTCTAATTCTAAAAAAGAAGTTAAAGACTATATTGAAAAAATAACTAATAAAAAGGTTTCGTTTTATGAAGCTGATGTAAAAGATAAGGATGTTTTAAGAAAGATATTTACCGAGCATAAAATAGATGCAATAATTCATTTTGCGGGCTATAAAGCGGTTGGTGAGTCAGTAGAAAAACCACTTATGTATTACAGAAATAACATAGACTCTACTTTATCACTTCTTGAGGTGGCAGGTGAGTTTAACGTTAAAAAGTTTGTCTTTTCATCTTCTGCAACGGTATACGGAAAACCTAAAGCATTACCAATAAAAGAGGATTTTCCACTTTCTACAACGAATCCATATGGTACAACAAAGCTAATAATAGAAGGTATTTTAAAAGATTTATATAAATCTGATAACGACTGGAGTATTGCAATATTAAGGTATTTTAATCCGATTGGTGCGCATAAATCAGGTTTGATAGGAGAAAATCCAAATGGTATTCCAAATAACTTAATGCCATACATAATTAAGGTTGCAACAGGAAAGCTTCCATATTTAAACGTTTTTGGAAATGATTATGATACTCATGATGGAACTGGTGTAAGAGATTATATACACGTGGTTGATTTAGCGAAAGGTCACGTTAAGGCAATCGAAAAAGTTTTAGATGAAAAAGGATGCGATGCCTATAATTTAGGAACGGGTAAAGGTTATAGCGTGCTTGATTTATTAAATACTTTTATAAAAGTAAATAACGCTAAAGTACCATATGAGATAAAAGAAAGAAGACCCGGGGACATTGATGCTTGTTATGCTGATCCAACATACGCTTATGAAAAACTAGGATGGAAAGCAGAAAAAAATATAGAAGAAATGTGCACTGATGCATATAATTTCGTTAAGAAGGTGAAGTAATTGAAAGAATCAACGAAGCAATTATTAAAGGTTAGTTTGGAGCAAAATAATTATGATAAGTTTAAAAAGATTGTTGAAAGTTTAGAAATAAATGGGGAAAACATCGATGAAATATTAGATTTTATTAATGAATTAATCGTGGATAAAATGAAAAACGTACAAATTGGCGGAAATAGCTCCGATAGATTATTAAGTACTTTTAGTGATTATGACAAGACTGGTTTTTTAGAGATTGTTATTAATTTTAGAGAAGAAATAGCAAATATATTAATTAAGGGCTTTGGTAAATACATAGATGAAGATTCTTTAGAAAAAATAGAAATATTTAAAGGAAGGTTTATGTAATGAAAAAATTAAATAACGTATTAATATTCTTATGCTCACTCGCATCAATTTGTATATTTGTTAAAGATTTAAACACCGGAGCAACAGATAGATTTTTAGGCGATTTATCAATGGTATTTGTTCTTATAATCCCAAAGATTATAAGAGCTTTATTTAAAATAAAAATCACTGATTCAATGGAGTTCGTCTATGTTGTTTTTATGATTTTAGCACAATTTATTGGAAGCGTGGTTAACTTATATAATCATACTTGGTGGTATGATTTATTTACCCACTTTTTATCGGGTGTTTTAACAACTGTTTTAGCACTTGTTATAATGAACTGGATGGGTGTTTATAAGGATAAAAATAAATGGTTTAACTTTATTTTTATGATATCCTTTACTCTTATGATTGCATCATTTTGGGAGTTTATGGAGTTTGGTACGGATTTGGTGATGAAAACAGACGTTCAGCACGTTTTGGATACGGGTGTTAAAGATACCATGCAAGATATGTTAATTGCGTTTTTAGGTTCTTTAATAGTTGCCTTTTCTTATTTGATAGAAGATAAGATAAGTAAAAACGGATTTATTAAAAAAATAGTTAACAATTTAAAATAATTGTTAACTATTTTTTATACCATAAGTTAAATTGATTGGGTCTAAAAACAATTCTTGTTCTGGTGGAAAATAAGTTAGGATACCAAATATTGTATAAACCGTTATAGTAAAAATAATTGCCATGTTTTCTAATTTTACGTCTTCTTTTTTCATTATTAGGTAAGATATTATTTCTACAATTATAATTGCTATTAACATAATTATGATTGTTATTATAAGGTTTTCTCCTATTGCTTTATAAATGGGCATATACATAACAAGAAATATTGGTATTGATAATAATGCCGCGGTAAAATTAGATATACACACGTTTTTATAAGGTAAATGTTTTACTTTAACAATTATTTTTTGAATAACTCCAGAAAGTAAAATACTTCCAAATAATATTTTCATGTGTTCAGCAATACTTTCATTAACAGGTGCAATAACACTTGTTATAAAACATGGCGCTAAATCATATAAAAAATGGATTAAAAAACATAATAAAAACGCCATTATAACACCAAGTAATTTTAAATACCTAAGCTTCATAAACACACTCCTAATAAATAATATGCGTTTTATGTAGATAAATATGCAGATTAATAAGTTATCCATTTTTCTTTTGACTAAAATTATCATTAATTATATAATTGTTTTATGAAAAGGTATAAATAAATATTAAATACATTAAGTTAGGAAAGAAGGTAAATTATGGATTTAAAAAACAGTAAATATATAATATTAGAAATAATTCCAACGGCACTTGATCCTAAAAAAGGAGATGTAGCGCAACTTTCTGCTCTTAAGATAGATGGAATAAAGTTAATTGATTGTTTTGATTATAGACTTGATAAAAATAAGGTTAAAGTGCCAGATATCTTAAAGATGACCAATTATGATAATGAATCTTTTAAATATGTTAAAACAACTAAAAACTTATTAAGTAATTTTAAGAAGTTTACAGAAGACTTACCTTTATTAATAATAGATAATAGTTATACAAGAAATTATTTAAGTGATTTTGATAATGAGATGTATTCTATTTTTTCGTTTTTAAATTTAGATGTTAGTGATGATGTTTTTGATAGGCTTATGAATAAGTATAACTTAGAGCCTAGCAACTACTTGGTAGATTTACTTTATGAGGCTTTAATAAGGGAGCTTTAATATGAAAATAGAATGTGTAAAAACTGGCCCTTTAGAAGAAAATTGTTACGTTTTAACCATAAAAAATGAATGCCTTATCATTGACCCAGGTGATGATTTTATAAAAATTAAAAATTTAATTGATGATAAAAAAGTACTTGCTGTTTTAATTACTCATTATCATTTTGATCACGTTGGAGCATTAGATGATGTTATAAATTTTTATAAAGTACCCGTTATTGATTATAAGAGTAATAAAAACCAAATAATCGGACCTTTTAAATTTGAGATGATAAACACTCCTGGTCATAAAGAAGATGCCATAACATATTATTTTAAGGAAGATGAGGTCATGTTTGTTGGGGATTTTATCTTTAAAGAAAGCATAGGAAGATGTGATCTTGCCGGTGGCGATATATCTGACATGAAAAAAAGTATTGATAAAATTAAGCGTTATAGTGATAAAATAGTATTGTACCCGGGTCACGGAGATAAGACTAACTTAGGGTATGAAAAAAAGAATAACTATTACATGGAAGGTGATTTAAATTGAGTAAAAAAGTAGTTATATTAGGGGGAGGAACGGGAGCATCTACGTTAGTTCGTGGTTTAAAAGAGTTTCCCGTTGATATATCAGTTGTAGTATCAGTTTGTGATGATGGTAAGTCAACCGGTAAGTTAAGAAAAGAATTTGACATTCCAGCGGTAGGTGATTTAAGGCGTGTTATCGCTGCTTTATCAGAAACAGAACCGTTATTTGAAAAATTATTAGAGTATCGTTTTAAAACGACTAGTGATTTAAATGGACATACGGTAGGTAATCTTTTACTTGCAGCACTTTGTAACATAACTGGTAATATGTCAGACGGAATAAAATCGTTATCAAAAGTGCTTAATTTAAAAGGTAAGGTTTTACCATTAACGGAAGATAACGTTGTTTTAATGGGTGAAATGTCTGATAGAAAAACAGTAGAAGGAGAGCATAACATAACTGAGTATGATAGTAAGATAAAAAAGATATTTTATAAAGAAGAACCAGTTATTACTCCAAGTGTTTTAACGGAAATTAAAAACGCTGATTTAATTATTCTTAGCATGGGAAGTTTATATACAAGTGTTATATGTAATTTAATAAGTAAAGATGTTATAAAAGCGATAGATGAATCTAAGGGTGAGGTAATGTACGTTTGTAACATGTTTACTCAACCTGGTGAAACGGATGGTTATACCGTAAGTGATCACATAAATACTTTAAACGAATACCTAGGTAGAAGAAAAGTCGAGACCGTAATCGTAAATGATGGCGTTATATCAAAGGATTTTATAGAAAAATATCACAACGAAGAACAAAAAGATCCAGTTATTATTGATGATGATAAACTAAATGATATAAAAGTTATTAAAGATGACTTCTTAATAATTGATAATAAAACCATAAAGCATAACGCGATTAAATTATCTCTTAAAATATTTGAAGAATTAATAAATGGCACTAAATAGTGCTTTTTTTAAATAAATTCCTTGCTATATAAATAAAAAGAATATAAAATATAAGTACTAATATTCTTGTTGGGTCGGGTGGTAATATGTATGATACTAATAAATACTTTGATAAGTTAAATAAATTATTTTGTAAAGATTATCATGAGTTTATTAATTTAATACCTAATTGTAAAAGATATAGTGCTGATGAAATAAGACTTATTTATAAAGCTTTACATAAAGCTATTTCTCTTCACCAAGGACAGGTTAGAAAAACTGGTGAAGAGTACGTTAATCATCCAATCGCGGTAGCTAGCATACTAGCATATTATGGGTTTGATTATGAAACTATTTGTGCGGCACTTTTACATGATTCAATTGAGGATACTTGCTATACTTTGCGTGATTGTGAAAATGATTTTGGATATAATGTTGCATCGCTTGTGGATGGAGTAAC
Source organism: uncultured bacterium (assembly GCA_949288335.1). GTDB lineage: Bacteria > Bacillota_I > Bacilli_A > RF39 > UBA660 > Aphodocola. The sequence goes on from CASEJU010000018.1 coordinate 6,045, forward strand.
TAAAATAGGAAAAGACGTAAATGAACCAACTCACGTAAAGTTAATTAAAAGTGCGGAAAAAGACATTAGGTGTATTGCTATAAAACTTGCGGACAGGTTACATAACATGCTTTCTTTAGGAGTGTTTAAAGAAGAAAAAATTAAAGAAAAAACGCTTGAAACCGTTAATTTTTACATACCTATTACCAAGATACTTGGAATATATAGAATAAAAGACGAACTTCAAGACCTTTGTATGTTTTATTTATATAACGATGAGTTTTTAAACTATAAAAACAAAAGAGAAGAATTAAAGAAAAAAAATTATGGTAAACTTAATAGGCTTGCCTCTTTAACACAAGAAAACTTAAGTAAGCAAGGTGTTTCAATGCTATATAATTATAGAATAAAAAACGTAGGAAGCGTTCATGAGGAAGTGTTAAAAGGAACAAAGTTATATGATATTGATGATTTATTGGCGATTAAAATGATCGTAAAAGAACCTATCATGTGCTATCAAGGGCTTGGTGTTGTTCATGGTATTTCTAGTCCTATTAATAATGGTGTTGAGGATTTTATTGCACTACCAAAAAGTAATGGTTATAAATCTCTTAATACGAACGTAATTTATAAAGACTCTTGCGTTCAAGTTAGAATAAGAACGGAAGACATGCAAAAAACAAATGATTTAGGAGTTTTTTCTGATTTGGATGCAAGCGTTCAAAAAAACGTAACGGAACAAATGAAAAAAGAGTTAAATAAACTCCCAAAGAGTAAAAAGGTGATATCATGAAAAAGATAAAAAAAGAATATATAATTTTAATAATACTACTTATGGTTTTTATAGTTTTAAGTATACTTGTTTTACAAGGTAAAATGGATGTTATCGATGAACTTTTTTTCAAAAATATTATTAAAATAGAAAATAATTCTCTAACCAGCATCTTACGTATTATTACTGATCTTGCATCAACTATTGGAATCATGGTACTACTTTTAATAACGGGATTGATATTTTTAAAGCACAAGGCACTTTCTGATTTTAAATACGTTATAATAAACGTGTTTTCTGGAGTTGTTTTGGTAACTATTTTAAAAAACGTAATAGGTAGAATAAGACCAGTTTGGAAGTGGATTGTACAAGATGGATTTAGTTATCCATCAGGACATACTATATCGGCTTTTATGCTTTATGGAACACTTATGCTATTGGTATATAAAAAGGTGCATGGTAAATTTAGAAAACCGCTTTTAATTGGGTTTGGAGTAATTATTTTTCTAACCGGCTTTAGTAGAATATACTTTGGAGCACATTATTTAACCGACGTTTTAGCAAGTATAATTTTAGGATGTATAATTCTTATAATATCTAATATTTTTATGAACAAGGAGTTTAACAATGATAAAAATAAAGATAGAAAAGCCATTTAAGTTAAATGATACGGTAACTTGTGGGCAAATATTTAGGTTTTTTCTTATGGGAGATGGTAGTTTTGATATTGTTTTAAAAGATCGGGTAATTAACGTGCGTCAAGATGGTGATGTTTTATTTGCATCGTCAAACGATGAAGAAAACTTAGAAAAAGTAGTAAGAAATTATTTTGACTTGGATAATGATTATTCGGTTATGAATAGTTTTTTAATTAAACAAGATGGTAAACTTACTGATGCGGTTTTGTTTTCAAATGGTCTTACTATGATAAGACAAGATCCATTTGAAACTGTTATGGAATACATAATATCAGCGAATAATGGTGTTCCACAAATAACAAGTGCCTTAAATAATATCGCGGTAAAATATGGTAAAAAAGTAACGTTTAATAACAAGGAGTACTATCTTTTTCCTGATTATAAAGATTTAAAAGATGTAAGTGAAGAAGATTATAGATTATGTAAGGTAGGATTTAGGGATAAATACTTAAAACAAATGGTTGATAAATTAAATAATGGTGATATTAAATTGGATGAATTTTACCTACTTGATACAACGGATGCTTTAAATAAGTTAATGGAAAACAATGGAATCGGACCAAAAGTTGCATCTTGTATACTTTTGTTTGCTTATCAAAAATATGATGTGTTTCCAATCGATACCTGGGTAAAAAAAGTTATGAAGAAAGATTATAATATTGAAGGAGAAAAAAATATAAGAGAGTTTGCTTCCAAAACTTATGGTAAGTATAGTGGTATAGCAATACAATATTTATTTAATTATGGTAGAAATAAAGAAAAATAATCTCATTTATTTTTCTTTTTTTAAAGGAATTTAAAAAATTATAAAGAAAGATAAAAGTGAAAGGAGGTAAAATGAATGCTTTGCAAGATAATTTAAACATAAAGAGTTTGATATATGAAGTAAGGGGAAA
>CASEJU010000019.1 GCA_949288335.1 uncultured bacterium
AATTTAATGAGGTGTTTTTTATTAAAAAAGTATTAATATTATTCGGTGGTAATTCACCTGAGCATTATATATCTTGTTTATCTTGTAAAAGTATTATAGAACATATTGATAAAAAGAAATTTAAATTTGAAGTTGCGGGTATTGACTTTGATAATACATGGTATAAGTTCAAAGATGATATATCGTATTTAGAAAACAGAAACTGGCTTGATGCTAACGTACTAAAAATAGATAACGTAATTAATTATTTAAAAGAATTTGACGTCGTTTTTCCGGTTACCCATGGTGTTTTTGGAGAAGACGGAAGACTTCAAGGAATGTTAGAGTTATTTAACATTAAGTTTGCCTGCTGTAAATCCAAAGCAAGCATGTTATGCATGGATAAAGCATTATCCAAAGTATTGTTTGACAAGCTAGGATTAAAACAAGTGCCTTATGTTATTTTAAATAACGATGATAACATAAGTGATGTTGTTAACAAAATAGAATTTCCAGTAATTGTTAAACCATCAAACGGAGGATCATCAATTGGTATTAATAAAGCCTCAAACAAAAAAGAACTTATTAAAGCTATTAAAGAAGCTAGATGTTATGATGATAAAGTAATAATCGAAAAATTTATTAAGATAAGAGAACTTGAAGTAGCGGTATTAGAAAATAAAAAAAATATCTTGTGTTCAAAGCCTGGCGAGATAAAATCAGGTAGTGAATTTTACGATTATGATGCTAAATATGTAAGTGATTCATCTTATACAACAATCCCGGGTGATTTGAAGGAAAATATAGTAAATAAGCTAAAAGAAGACGCTCTGAAAATATTTAAAGAATTAGGTTTAAACGTTTACGCAAGAATAGACTTTTTCTATGACGAAGAAAATGAGGAAGTATATATAAATGAGGTAAACACACTACCAGGCTTTACTTCTATTAGTATGTATTCAAAGCTAATGGATGACATTGGCATAAACTATACTGATTTAATAACAATATTGATAAATAATGCTTAATAAAAAATTGTCAGAAGATAGCAAAAGTGTTATAATAAAACTAGTTAAAGGGCTAGTACAGACTTTGATGTTTGTGCTAGCTTTTTTGTTGGTATAAGGAGTAAGTAGTATGAAAAAAGTAGTAATAGTTTTATTGGCATCAATATTTATGTTTATTGGTATGCAGGAAGTATCAGCAGGAAGAGGTTGTTGTTCACATCATGGGGGACAGGCATATTGTAGCAACGGAAGATGGGTATGTAATGATGGTACGGTTAGTCCTACTTGCACGTGTAGTGGAGGAAGTTCAACAGGGGATACCAGGAGTTATAATACAACAAAGACAACAACTGTAAAAAAAGTGTATGGGTGTACTAATAGTAACGCTATAAATTATAATTCGAATGCAAATGTATCAGATGGTAGTTGTAATTTTGAACAAATTGAAACAAAAAAAGAGACAATAACTTATGAAACTAAAGTTGATGGTGATGCTAAAACTGGTTATAAAAATGTAGTTAAAGAAGGACAAAATGGAGAAAAAGAAGCAACAATAAAAAAAGTAGTTAATGAGTCTGGTGAAGAGATTTCAAGAGAAGTTATTTCAGAAACTATTATTAAGGAACCGGTTGATGAAGTTGTAGTTTATAGTGATGAAGAAAATAAATTAGAAACAAAAGCTGATGGTGAAGAAGCTAATGATGATATCATATTAATAGCAATAATATTGTTAATAATTAACATAATATATGGAAATAAAAATAAGAATGCCAAGATTATTATAAATCAAATAAAAAAGGTACCAATATGGTTAAGATTTATATTATATTTTCTATATTTTATATTTATAATACCAGTATTTATAGATATAGTATTAGTAATAATTGATTTTATAGCGAAAAAGAGAACTAAATAAAGTTCTTTTTTTGTTATAATAATTCATGAGGTTATATTATGAAATCTGACATTTATAAAATTAAAAATGCTGTGGAAAAAATTAAAAGTGGTAGAAATACTCTATTTTTAGATGGACGAGAACT
>CASEJU010000020.1 GCA_949288335.1 uncultured bacterium
ATTTAGTATTAACCTTATTGGTCTTACGCTAAACGATGTTATTCCATCCCACGCAAAGTTAAGCATTTTCTTTAATGGATATTTTGACTCTCCTGCAAACCTTTCTTTTCTTTCATAGTAAACAACATCACTTTTAAATCCTACTAATGGAAACATACCCCTTAAAAATAAATTAACTTCTTTATAATCTTCAAACGCATCTAATACTCTTTTGCTAGTTAATCTATAATCAGCATGATTGTAAACTACTTCTACTCCCATAAATCTCATGAATTTATAAAATCCTTGTGCGGTAGTCTTCTTAAACCAAGAATCTTTCTTCCTTGATGATCTAACACCATAAACAATTTCACATCCAGAGTAATATTTATCAAGCATTTCATCAATCGCATTAATATCATCCTGCAAGTCTGCATCCATACTAATTACAATATCTGCATAATCTTTAGCAGTCATTAAACCCGCTAGTAACGCGTTTTGATGTCCTTTATTTCTCGATAAACTTATCCCGGTAAACATCTTATCTTTCTTGTTAGTTTCTTTTATAATCTCCCAAGTCTTATCTTTAGAACCATCGTTTACGTACATTACTTTACTTTTATCTGATATCTTTTTTTCTTTAATCAAGTGATTTAATTTATCTTTTAACCTTTTAGTTGTTTCTTTTAATACTTCTTCTTCATTATAACAAGGAACAACAACATATAATATCTTATTTTTCATAAATAATTTACTCCTTCTTAACAATAATTTTATACGAAATGGCAATTATAGTAGCTACAAAAACTGAAACAGAAGGAACATCAAGACAATGTCCCGCCAAAAGAGCATTTAAGATAGACGTAATAACAGCAATCATAAGCGAACTCACCTCATAGTTAGTAAAGTTCTTTTTAAATGCTTTAAAGTATTTTTTAAACAGTAAGAATATTACCTTAAAATAATTATAATATAAAATGATAAATCCTAATATTCCATGATGTATTAATATAACAAAATAATCCATTTCGGAAGTTTTTAATATGTTCCCATCTACCACATATCCTATCCCAAATAACTTTTGCATAAAAGATGAATCTTTATATACTTCAACAGAATCGCTTAAGAATGATAACCTTCCACTAAATATATAGTCGTCAAATTTCTTAAATGATAATAAATCTTTTATATTATTAACTTCCATGTTATCGGCATGAATAACCATGTTTTTATAAAATGAAGTTAATGGTAAAATCTTAATTAACAATATAGTAACTATAACTATTGATAAAATCAATAATACAAAACCAGCATATTTTTTATTTTTAAGCAAATTTATAATTAATAGAATAAAATAATACACTACTATTATAATAGCAGTTAATAATGGTGCTTTTGTTCCCATCATTAGTAACACATAAAAATAAATGGCTAAAAATAAAACTAGATATATTATTTTTTTATTTTTAAGTAAGGATAGAACAACGATGGGCATTAATATACTTATTATGTTACCAACCACGTTAGCAGAATAAAATAGACCTATAATTCCTTGTTTATCATATAAATAGCTATCAAATCCTATATTTAATAAGTCAGGAATTATGATTAATGATAAATATAAACATGTTATTATAACTAAGCTTTTAATACCCATTTTTTTATTTTTTATAACATCTAAAACAAAAAGAAGAAGAATAGGAAAATAAACCACCTTAACTAATGCTTTTATTTCAAAAAAGAGGTTTCCGTTAGCTTTAGAAAAATAATTTACCAACATAAACATAATGGAGTATAAAAATATTAATACTAAATACTTTATTTTTTCTTTTCTAATAAAAAGTAAATAATATATAACGTAAAGTAAAAATATTACTTTTATTATAAATATTATTATTGAAGATATATTATGATGATTAAATAGTGATATAAAAATATCAAGAATAGGTTGCATTAGTAAAAACACAGTAAAGATAATGTTACTTTTTTTATCTAGTAAATCATTAATCTTTTTCATAGCTTATCACGACCTTAACTTCATTTTCTTTTTCTTATTCAGTAAATCATATACTTTGTTTAAAACGATTTCATATCCATAAGTTGATAATATAAATATTGAAACATGAATAAAGTAAGCATACCTTGGTTGTATTTCAATTAATAAATAAACAAAGAAAGTAACTATCATCATAATAACGAAAAAATAAGCCTTATCTTTAATGATTTTCTTCCTGTTAAACGTAACCCCAATAATGCACATTAAAAACGTAATTACATATAATACTTTATTAAAGCTTACAACTATTTTTTCGACGTCTGTAAATTTAATTTGCATTCCTAAAACATCATAAGTTTTGCTACTATACATTTCGTTTTTAGAAGAAATATCTGATTGTAGCCAAAAATGATTAACTTTACAAGTCATTAATTTTACCATTTTTAATGGACTTACGTTTATTCTTTCTTTTATCACTTCTATTTCTTTTTCTTTATCATTTAAATACTTTTCGTCTTCGGCACTATAATAGCCACACGACTCATGATTAAAGCCTAAAACAAACTTCCATAAAGGATTATTGTTACTTAATCCTTGACTATTAACACCAGTTTTTTGTACTATAAGCGATGATGAGAAACCTATTATAAAGTATATTATGATAAAAACTAGCAAGCTTTTGGTAACTTTTAAAACTGTTTCTTTTTTTAATCTAAATATCTCAAAAAGAAAAAATGAAAAAACAACTATTATTCCTTCCGGGCGCATTATATTTCCAACAGAAATTAATACAGCTGCTATCATATAATCTCTTATCTTCTTATTGTCTTTTAACAAGAAAAATATTCCTATGTAAGTTAAAAATGCAGCTATATGATGATTAGCCAAAACAGTATTCATATATAATGAGAACGGAAATATCATGTATAATAAAGAAGCCATTCTAGCACTTTTTTCAGAACATATCTTTTTACCAAATAAATATACTAGTAAACATAAAACTGATGAAAAAATTGCATTTAAAACTTTAAGAGCAAAAACACTATTAAATATTTTTAATATTATTCCTTGATATACCACAAAGCCTGTTTGGTACCCCCACATGGTAAAATAAGCATCTTTTTGAAATGAAAAATCACCATTAGCAAAATCTTTTGAAGCATTTAATAAAGTCTCAAAATCAGAAACTGGAGCAAAATTAAAAATAAATATCATTGCTAGTCTTATTACAAAACTAGCAATAAATAAAATTACAGAAAATTTTTTTATATCATTTTTTAAGGAAATAAAAACAACCACTAAATACGATAAAATTGACATTATAATATTGTTTTGCACTAAAAAAATTAAAGTAATTAGTGAAAAAACTATAATTGTTAGATACATAAATAGATTAGTTAAAACATTTTTATTTTTCATTGATATACTCCTTGTTATTTTTCTATATTATAACATGTATTTAAAAGAACATAAAGTCACAAAATAAAAAATCTTAATTAATTAAGACTTTAATCCGTTTCAATTATATATAATTTTTTATCTTCTCTTACTATTATCATATTAACTTCTGTTTAATAACTGAAGCCTTCTTTATAACCTTTCTCATGTAATAGTTATTCTATAAGCTTTATCATCTGCGTATCACCTGAATACGTAAATAAAGCATTTTCTATCCTTACACTTTTTATTTTACTCACTTCTGGTAAATCCCGATTTATATTATAAGATAAAACTTCTATATGTCTATTTCTTACTTCTTCTATAAAAATATCATACACACCTTCTTTATAAAATCAGTCTTATCTATATCATTTTTTGAGTTTATTATCTAAAGTATAAAAATCAATAATGAATAGTTTTGTAATTTGCTTAGCATATGCTTCATAATCAATTTTGGTATAGCGCTAACCACCTTTATCATATTGTTCACTAGTCTCAAAATAATTGTTGTAAATGTATCGTTTTAATATACATTCCTAAATCAGTTTCTTCCATGTAAAGAAGAAACTTTTCTACAATGTTTCCGATTTCATCTAATACGGTACATAATAATTATTGCTTTATTCACTTATCTTCTTTATTTTTTATACTAATTAATTAAAGAATTCCTTATCTGACAATCACATTTCAATAACATCATCTTCGCTTGAGCAATCATAAGAATCACGTACGTGAAAATAATTATATCATAAATCAAGTTCTCAAAAATAAGAAATTTTATTTTATTCCATATTTATATACCAAGAACTTTATTAATTTATTTATAAGTAAATTAATAACTATTAACATTATACTTAATACAATTATTGGTAAGAAAAAATCTATTAGGGTAAATATTAAAAGAATAGCGAATAAAATGGCTAAAATAATAATTCCAACCGTTATGTAACTACTAATATCCTTTTTTCTTTTTGGCTCGTCTTGAGGCTCATCAGAAACATTACAAATAATAAGGAGCACTAATAACGCAATTATTACCACGCTATAAATAACGACCGTTTTTGATTCTCTAAGGTCAAATAATAAGGAGTAAAAACCACCGTTAATTAAATAAATAAGGGTTAATACTGCAAAAGCAACTAAACATAGTATCTTTATTATTTTGCTACTACTTTTTAAAAACTCCTCTTCCTTTTTTCTTTTTCGTATCACTTTAACCACCTCATATAATATGATTATATAATATTATTATATTTTTGTAAATTAAAGAAGAACACTAACTTGCGTCCTTCTTCATGTATTTTAATTTTTCATTTACCATGTATTTTGACAATGCATCTTCAATAGTAGGCAAACTTCTTTTATCCAAACATCCAATCCAAAAATGCTCTTTTACCGTATCTATTTCAACGGAACCATAAAATATACCCGTTTTTAATTCAAAGTCATTTAACATATCTGGTGTTATTGAAGTATAGTAATATCTTCCAAGGTATCTTTTTCTACCTAAAAGCATTCTTTTATTAGTAAATACTACAACGGTTGTAAAAAAAGGTTGCATAAAATTAGAATTTCTTTGCCCTACAAAACTAAATAAAACAACTTCATCATCATTAATATGCTCTTGTACAACGTTCGCGTGTTTTTTTATCCGCCATGCTATTGTAAAAGGATATTTTCTTAAAAAAGCTTGACAACTTTTATATACATCCTCACCCATAACTATTCACCTAATCCGTTATTAGTAAAGAACGTTTTAATAGTATCTAAATCAACGTATCCATTATTGGTATCAATTACTTCACCGTTTTGAACAATCATAGTAAGAGGTGTTCCCCATTCATTCTCACTTAAATAATCAAGCGAATCGTTAAAGGTAGTCCAATCATCTTGAGTAAACTTATCGGTATCAATATAATTAACGGTAAGCCCTAAATCATCTTTAGCCTCACTTAATATTGGAGCGAAAGCCTCACAATAAGAACATGTTGGTCTTGCAACTAAAATAATAGTTTTTTCATCTTTTTTTACCAAGTCTAAGTACTCGTCTAAAGTAACTTCATTAAAACCAGCATCTTCTAATGCAACGATTTCATTTGAATTATTACTAGATAAATCATCTTTTTTTATGTTTGAAACACCAAATGCAAGTGCTATTACCAAAATAACTATTATTGCAATTGATGAGATACCTAAAGCCTTCTTAACCAAAGGTTGTTCATGTTCATCTTTTACTTCGATTATAGTAGTAATTATTGAACATATCATGGTTACTAATACCATAATTAAAATTACTATTAATAAAAATATTTCCATACAAATCCCTCCTATAAGTCTAATTATACTACAAAAAAAGAAGAATTAAAATATTATAATTCTCCTTTTTTCTTTTTATCTAACATCGTAAGTATTTTTTGTTTTCCATTTTTAAGTTCTGAAATAGAACCACTTTTATTTAACGTATCTATTATATCTGATGCGTAAGGTGCACAATCTACTTTTTTATACCAAGGCATTTTATCAAGCTCCGGATCGGCATAAGTTAAATTTGTTGAATATAAACTATCAAATAAACCTTCTTTAAAAGCATCGTTAAACTTTTCTAGTCCTTCCGTAAACATAGAAAAAGTTGCTATTAAATATACTTTATTTGCACCTCTTTTTTTGATGTCATTTGCAACGTCAAGCATGCTACCTCCGGATGCAATAATATCATCAACGACTATCGCGGTTTTATCTTTTAGATTCTTTCCTAAATACTCATGTGCAACAATAGGATTTTTTCCGTTTACCACCATGCTTAAATCTCTTCTTTTATGAAATAACCCAACGTCTGATTGAAACATGTTTGCATAATACCTTGCTCGATCCATCGCACCAGTATCGGGACTTATGAAAATTACTTCATTAGAATCAAAGTCCTCGTTTTTAATAAATTGTTTTAATATGGTATTGGTTGGATAAAAGTTCTCAAATGACATACTAGTCGGAATAGAATTTTGTATGTTTGGATCATGTACGTCAAAAGTAACTACAGTTCTAACACCTAAATTCTGAAGTTCCTACAAAGCTAAAGCACAATCAAGTGATTCTCTTCCCTTTCTCCTATGCTGCCTTGACTCATAAAGAAGTGGCATAACAACCGTCATTCTTTCGGCCTGTCCTCTTACTGCCGATATTACCCTTTTAATATCTTGAAAGTGATCATCTGGGCTTTTATGATTATAATATCCATACATTTTATAAGTTTCGCTATGATTTCCAATATCTGATATTATGTACAAATCCTTATCCCTCACGCTGTTATTAATCATTGCTTTGCCTTCTCCATTACCAAACCTTACCTCATCAACCGGAATAATAAAAGATTTATCAGGTAAATTTCTTTTCTCTTTTATTTTTTGTTCAATTTCCTTTCCGAATTCTTTTGCGTTATCCATTACGATAAGACCTAATTCATCTTCATACTTACTACTCATAATACCTCCCATTAAAATATAAAAAACTAGCACAAAAGTGTTAGTTTTTTAAGCAAAATTATATAAAGAAGCAAAAGATACTAATAAACAATCACATAAGTTTTTAACTAATATTTTATTTACCATACTTATACCTCTTACATTTTAATTATAACAGATAATTTAAAAGTTGTTACCCTAAATTCCATTTTTTATTAATTTCTTTATTTTTGTTAATCAACTTTTCATATCTTTCTTCTTCACTAAAGATGCATCCGCAGTACTTTTGCATGTAAAGTCCTATTTCTCTTGCTTTATTTTGACCTTCCCTAAAACCTGGTCTAAAGTCCCTATACAAAAACTTAATACCGTATTTTTTAGATAACATTTCACCCGTTTTCTTTAGTAATTCGTGATTTTGATACGGACTTATTAAAAGAGTTGTTGAAAAAGCATCAAAGTTATGTTCTTTAGCATATTTAGCCGTTTTTTCAAGTCTGCATAAATAACAGTATCCACACCTATTATCTAATTTATCTACCACATTTTTACAAAAACTTCTTAAGCCATAATAATCTTCTATAATTAATGGAATTCCTATTTCTTCATCATACTTTTTTAAGCATTCTAACCGGGCTTCATACTCCTTATAAGGATGTATGTTAGGATTGTACCAAAAGCTTGTTATATCAATATTTTCTTTTTTTAACTCATCAACACAATGCACGCTACATGGTGCACAACACGTATGTAAAAGTAGTTTCATATTCAAAATCTCTTTTCTTTTCTATTCAAATCAGAATCTATATAAAGGCCATCTTTAATATTTATATCTAACGCCATAATTGAATCACAAATTTTAAAATGATAAAAATCTATTATATCCGCATAATCTTCTTTTGATAATGCGTTGTTCATAGCCTCTTGATATTTTAATTTTTCTTTGTTTTCTACGTATATTGGAGGTATATTAGCCAATCTAAATAAAAGGTTAGTAAACGCCCTGGTTACTCTTCCGTTGCCATCTTCAAAAGGATGAATTTTTATAATTTTACAATTTAACATAACACAATCATTTATATATTTAATAAGATTATTAACGTTAGGTTCTTTATCAAGGCTTAATCCTCTTGCAACCAATTCATCAACAACTGGTCTTAATTGATTCATTTCGTGGGTAATATTCCAATACGGGCATAGCTCGACGTTTCCAGTTTTTATACCATTTTCGGTTTTACCTAACAAATATATTTCTCTTTTTCGATACTTTCCACCAAATTCAGGAAACGGGGTCTTAGAATATAAAGCCTCATGAATATAAGATAAATCATAAATTGAAATATTTTTTAAATCTTCTTTGGTTTGTATATAATCATAAACACAAGACAATCCTCGTTTTTCTTCATTTGGCTTTACGTCTTCAACCTTGTTTTCGTTATATATATACCTTTTTTTAAAATTTCTAAGAATCTGATTAAAATGCGGCTTTTTAACAAAACTATAGTAAGTTTTTATAATTAGTTCTGGAACCCCATCATGAGCATATAACCTTTTTTCTTTTTTTCTTTTTTCATATCCATCAAATAATAACGAAATATATTTTCTGGCTTCTTCATCAGTAAATTCTGAAATGCCAAAGATATCTTCTTTTTGCATATCATCACCTCTTCGGTGATATGCTATCATTTTTTTAATATTTAGTCAAATTACACGTTTCTTTTCTTACCATACTTCTTACACATTATCTTTCTTATCATATCAACTGGTACTACGGTTATAGAAAATAAAATCATTATCATAAACTCTTTTAAGGTAAGTGGTACCGTTCTAAACATCTCTCCTGCATAATACATCAAGAAGACTTGCACTATTACGATAAAGGCCATTATGATAATAAACATCTTGTTTTTTAAAACGTGCGCTAAAATGTTTATCCTACTTGTATGGGCGTTAAATGAGTTAAATAAACCAGCGAATATGAAAAGTCCAAAAAATGCCGTTAAAAATGCTTCGTTTGATGAAAACAAGTTTTTAACAAAAGGAGCCTTTAAAAAGAAAATAAAAAGAATCGTCGTATAAAAACCGGTTATTAATATTTCACTTATCATGTATGAGTTCATTATTTTTTCGTTTTTCTTCTTTGGTTTTTCATACATGTATTCTCTAAGCGGGGGCTCAAAAGCAAACGCAAGGGCCGCAAGCGTATCCATAACCATGTTTATCCAAAGCATTTGAATTACCGTAACCGGAGTATCAACC
>CASEJU010000021.1 GCA_949288335.1 uncultured bacterium
CTTTTATTCTAGATTTAATGGTTAAATCAAGTTTCTTTCCCTCAAGAAAAAGAATAACAATGGTCATAACCATCATGGTTATATATACAATTATCATGAAAATGGTCAATTCCAATAGGTGAAGTTGCCATACTTTATTACCTAAAAACAAATTGTATACTATAAAAAATACTAATGCTAAAAACCAGATAACGAGTCCTAAAACCATAAGAATAAATGGTACTATTCCGATTGATTCATCTATTTTAGAACCATTATTAAAATTATCTTTATCTAATGATTTAAATATTTTCCGGTTATACATTTTTCTTACGTCAAAGTATCCCCTTATCCACCTTATCCTTTGGTTTATCGTATCTTTAAATTTAAGTGGTTGTTCATCATAAAAAACTGATTTTACGTTATAATAAGTAGTTAAGTTATTTAAGGTTGCGTAACTACTAAGTTCATAATCTTCCGTAAGCGAATGAAAAGGATAACCTTTCCATTTTTTTATTAATTCACCCCTTATGTAAAAGCCGGTACCAGAAAAAGTTATGTTCTTGGTTGCTTTGTTTTTCTTCTCATTAAAAACCGTGTTAACTAATGAAAAAGTAAGTGCCGAACAAGCCGCGATAACACTTTTGTTTCCATTTTTACAATTTCTATAACCAGATGCTAAATCATAACCCATATCAAATATTGGAATCATGTTTTTTAAGTAATCTTTATCCAAAATGTTATCAGCATCAAATATAAAATACGCATCATAATTTTTTTTCTTTTTTAAAATATATTTAACTGCCTCATCTAAAGCATAACCCTTTCTTTGAAGTTCAAGATGCTTTCTTATTACAACGGAGGCACCATACCTACTACATATATTAACGGTTTCATCTTCTTTAGACTCAACTATTACGTATACGTCTTTCATGTCTACTTTAACCGTTTGTTTTTCTATACTTTTTAATAAATCTTCAATTACCATTGATTCATACCTTGCAGGAACAAGAAAACAAAAGTTATGATTGCCATTTCTTTTTTTAGGTTTATTATTGTTTTTTCTACTTATTAAACTAGTTACAAACATAATAATAAGCCCACTAAATATAAATACTAAACTAATTATCCTAAACACTATCATAATCATTAATCCTTTACCTAAAATATGCTAAATAAGAAAGTACTATTACTAATATTGTTGCAGCTATAAAACCATTTATCTTTTCAAACTTAGAAGTTTTATATTTTATTCCTAAAAGCGTTGATATTATAATACCTCCTATTAAGCCACCGATATGAGCATATATATTTATACCAGGAATTATAAAACCGGCAAATAAATTAACTATTATTACTGGCAATATTTGATTTTTTAATGCCTCTGACATATAAGTTCTTTGGTTCATCGAAAAGTATAAAAGAGCGCCCATAAGACCAAATATAGCTCCTGATGCACCAGCAGAAATAGTATTACTATCCATAAGTACTAAAGAAAGTAAATTACCTATTATTCCACTATACATAAATATTATAAAAGTCTTTACGTGACCAAAAAAATTCTC
This sequence comes from uncultured bacterium, assembly GCA_949288335.1. Lineage (GTDB taxonomy): Bacteria > Bacillota_I > Bacilli_A > RF39 > UBA660 > Aphodocola. The sequence continues at coordinate 1,545 of CASEJU010000021.1, forward strand.
AACTTGCCTTCCTAATATGTTTAAAGACCAAGCATTCATTAAGAAATGAAGAAAGCCAATGTGTAAAAATATACTGCTTATTAACCTTATCCAAGACCCGTCTTTTACTAGTCCTCCAAAATCATATAGCGTTTTAACCGACATTGAATCAATACCACCGGCACCAAATAAATACATAAGTACTAATAAAATCGTCATAACGGACAATAAAAGATAAGTTGCAACCGGCTTTTTGGGAGTAAACAAATCGTTTATTTTCTCGGAACTATCAATGTTTTTACGTAATATATCAGTGTTTATTCTTTCGTATAACTTAGCGCCTTCCTCGGTAAACTTTAATTTATCTTTCATGTCTGGAAAATACTTTTTAATAACTTCGTTTTTTATTACTTTTTTTTCATTTGCAGCATCTACGTGATAAAAAGATTTTCCATCAACTAACTTTACGTCTTCGTTTATGTCTAAATATAAAGTTAAAACCTTCATTTTAAAGGTAAAGGTCTTCATCTTTATTTGTCTAGTTAGCCTACTTACCTTAAAGTTATCAAAGTCTAGTTGTTCTTTGTTATGTATGTATCCCAAAACTAATCTTACGATTCTAAACTCACTATCCATGTTTTCAAGCCATATTTCATTTTGAATACCATGAACAATAACCGGGTTATAATTTTTTTCAGTTATAAAATAATGAATAAATTTCATTACTAATAAATCTCTTTCATCTTTGGTTGCCATAGCACCCCTCCTACTTACTTTTATATTCTTCTACAATCTTATCAAATTCTTTTGGAGGATCACACTCAAAAGTTAAACGTTTTTTAGTTACCGGATGAATAAATCCAATCTTTTTTGCATGAAGCATTTGCCCAAAAGAGTTTGTTTTTCCCTTTGGTCCATAGACTGGATCATTTATTATGGGATGATTAATATAATTCATATGAACTCTTATTTGGTGCGTTCTTCCGGTTTCTAACTTACACTCAATTAAGCTTGCATTATCGTACCTTTCAAGTACTTTAAAATGCGTTATTGCCTCCTTACTATTTTCATCTGTTACGCACATTTTTTTGCGGTCATAAGGATCCCTTCCAATTGGAGCGTCAATCGTTCCGGTATCATGGTTAATACGTCCTTTAACAAGTGCAACATACACCCTTGATAAAGTCTTATCCTTAAGCTGTTTTGATAAAGCCTCATGCGTCTTATCATCTTTCGCAACCACTAAAAGACCAGACGTATCCTTGTCAATTCGGTGTACAATCCCAGGCCTTAATTTTCCGTTATTAGAACTTAACGCGTTAGTATGTTCTAAAAGTCCGTTTACCAAAGTACCAGTAAAGTGCCCGGCCGCAGGATGAACAACCAAACCAGACGGTTTATTTATTACCATCAAATAATCGTCTTCGTAAACAACGTCTAAATCCATTTTCTCTGGTAATACGCTGGTTTCTAGTTTAAGTTCACCAACAACTTCTACCTCATCATTAGTTTTTAATACGTAACTATTTTTTACCGCTTTGTTATTTACTAAGATGAGTGATTGCTTAATCATCTCCTGAACCTTGCTTCTTGATAAATCAAGTTTACTAATTAAAAATTTATCTATTCTAATTAAATCACTTTCATCTTCTATTTTGTATTTCATAATAACTCACCTACAACTTTTAATATTATATCATACTTCTTATTTAAATAGAAAAATATTATTATAAAAAAATAGATACATTTAAATTTGTATCTACTTTAACTAATACTTAATTCTTATACTTTTAGAAAGATCCTTCTCATTAGGCATTTCAAATATCATTTGAGGTTCAAAAGTAATAGGTTCCCATTCTTCTTGACTTTTTGCATAATCTACTAGACAGTCTCTACAATTACCAAATTTTACGCATCTTGATTTATCAGCAGGAATACAAACTGCCGGATATGCAAACTCATTAAAATACATTTCTTCAGGTGTTAATTTATTCTTTTGATGTATCTCATCTATTTTATCCTGAGATAATATTTCAAATTGAGGATGGTTAGCTTCAAATTTATCAAACATAGTATTTCCATTATCATAATCCAAGTAGTTTATTATGTATTTCTTGTTTTTATCATACTTTGCTTCGCATTTTAATATTTCAACCAACCTTTTTACTAATTTCAAAACCTTTATTTGCTCTTTTCTTGTTAACCATAAATATTCTTTTTTATACATATTATAATTCTCTGTCTTAATTTTATTTTTTCTGCCTTTTGTTGGTAAATAAGAAATTATCATTGGTAAAATAAAACCTATAACAGCAGATGGTATAACCAAATCACTATCTTTTAGTATAAAAGTACTAATCGTAGTAGCACAACTAGCACCTAATAAACTAGCAATAAATGGTTCATAAAAGTTTCTTTGTGAAATACAATTATGTTTTAAAGTATAACCAAACATAATAGTGTCAATTTCATTTATTATTTTTTGTATTTCGTTTTCCTCATCATGATTTTTCATACAAAACCTCCTTTGATATAACTATTATATCATAATAAAGAAAAAAAACATATTAGCTATGCTTCTTTTCTTCCTTTATTATTTGTAGTGTTACAATTGATGTGAGACATATATATAGAAAAAAAGCGATAAGTCTAGTAAAATGTAATTATCAACAAAACATTTTA
>CASEJU010000022.1 GCA_949288335.1 uncultured bacterium
AATAAAAATACTTTTAATTGCACTTGCGATAAAATTAGTTTTTTTATTCAAAGATTTCGACTGGTTTGAAACGCTTGGAATTTTAATAGCAATCTTTTTAGCATCATTTATATCAACTATATCGGAGTATGGTAGTGAAAGGGCTTTTAACAAGTTACAAGAAGAAACTTCTAAATTAAAATGCAAGGTAAAAAGGGATGGAAAAGTAACTTTAATTGGTGTTGATGAAGTAGTTAAAGATGATATTATATATTTAGAATCAGGAGATAAAGTGCCCGCTGATGGTGTTATTATAAAAGGTGAGGTTACAGTAGATGAATCAACCATTAACGGTGAGTCTAAAGAAGCACATAAAGAAAGCATAAAAAAAAGTAATATCGAAGAAAAAAATAAATTATATAAAGGAACAACCATTTATAATGGAATGTGCGTTATGCACACTTTAAAAGTTGGTGCCGATACTTTTTACGGTAAGATTGCTGATGAATTAAAACAAAAGCCAAGTGAATCCCCACTTAAGAAAAGATTAAGGGATTTAGCTAAACTAATTAGTACGTTTGGTTATGTTGGCGCATTTTTAGCAAGCACGTCATACCTTTTTTCGGTAATAGTGGTGGATAATGGTTTTTCTTTAGATAGAATAATTGATACGGTAAGTAATTTTCGTTTAATGATGGATTACATAATATATGCCATGACGCTTGCTGTTACCATTATAATAGTATCAGTACCAGAAGGACTTCCGATGATGATTACCTTGGTTTTATCATCTAACATGAGGCGTATGCTTAAAAATAACGTTTTAGTAAGAAAAATGGTTGGTATTGAAACGTCTGGTAACATAAATATTTTATTTAGTGATAAAACAGGTACAATAACAACCGGAAGTTTAGTTTGTAATAAGATAATTGATGGTTCTTTAAACGAATATAAAAATGAAAGTGATTTAAAAGATGATGGTTACTGTAAAATACTTAAAACATCAATGGTGGTAAACAATCAAGCAATGTATGATAATGATAAAGTAATAGGGGGTAATTCAACCGATAGGGCGCTTCTTTCTTTTTTTAAACCATTTAAAGTAAGTGGTGTTAAAAAAATTAAACAAGTACCTTTTGATAGCAAAAACAAATACATGATAACGGTAATAGATGATGCAAATATAAAAAACTTAATAAAAGGAGCTCCAGAAAAAATACTTCCCAATTGTAAATATTGTTTTGATAAAACGGGTAAGAAAAGTTTGTTTTTAAATAAAAATAAACTTGAAAGAATAATAAAAGAAGAAACTAAAAAGGCAGTAAGGGTAATTGTTTTAGCGACTTCTAACACCGCTTTAGAAACACTTTTTAAGGACCTTGTTTTCGTAGGTGCTATATTTATTAAAGACCCGGTTAGAAAAGAAGCTAAAAAAGCATTAGAATTAACCCAAAAAGCAGGCATTCAAACGGTTATGATAACTGGCGATAATAAAGATACGGCATATTCTGTTGCAAGGGAAGTTGGACTTATAAAAGAAAGTAATGATGTTATAATAACGTCGGATGAGTTAAATGAAATCTCTGATGGTGAACTTAAAAAAATACTTCCTAATTTAAGAGTTGTAGCAAGAAGTCTTCCGCAAGATAAAAGTAGGTTAGTTAGGGTTGCTAAAGAAATGAACTTAGTTACCGGAATGACGGGTGATGGAGTAAATGATGCACCAGCCCTAAAAAGATCGGATGCATCATTTGCCATGGGAATGGGAAGTGAAGTTGCCAAAGAAGCATCAGACATAGTTATTTTAGATAATAACTTTTTATCAATAAGTAAAGCCGTACTTTTTGGTAGAACCATATTTAAAAGCATAAGAAAATTTATTATTTTTCAGCTTACGGTTAATTTGTGCGCCCTTAGCATTTCTATTATAGGACCTTTTATTGGGGTTGATACTCCGGTTACGGTAATTCAAATGCTTTGGATAAACATGGTTATGGATACGCTTGCGGCCCTTGCGTTTGCTTTTGAG
>CASEJU010000023.1 GCA_949288335.1 uncultured bacterium
AGTTTTCTATGGTTGCGGTAATTTTCCTAAATGTAAGGTTGCCGTATGGGATAAGCCAACTGGAGAGTTATGTCCAGAGTGTCACAGTTTATTAGTTACGGATAAGGACGGGAACATAAAGTGTAGTGCTTGTGATTATAAAAAATAAACACTGCACTTTTTTATTTTTATGTATACCGAACAAACGTATTATTTACTTTTATTATGTATTGTGATATCTTTAATAAGGCAACTAAAAATATGTTGTTTAAATGATTAGTTGTATTTTCTTTGAATATAATATAATCGGATAAGAGGTTGATAACATTGAGTTTAATGAGTAAGATATATAATGATAAAAAATTTATGAGTGTTGCTGGACCGATTCTTAGTCATAAGGAGTTTATGAAAACAAAGTCCATCGTTCATCATGGTAATACTAGGTATAATCACTCCGTTCGTGTTGCTTATTTAGCATATAATTTATCAAAGCTATTTGGCTGTGATCAAACAAGTACCATTAGAGGTGGAGCTTTACATGACTTTTTCTTGGTAAGAGATGATAAAAATCTTGCTACTTCTACTAAAATGTTCATTGAACATCCTAAAATGGCAAAACAAAATGCAATTACTTACTTTGGTGTAAATGAAAAAGAGCAAAACATAATAGAGTCTCATATGTTCCCGGTTTCTAACGTAGCACCAAAATCAAAGGAAGCATGGATTGTTACTTTGTCTGATAAGTTAGTAGCAATGTTTGAAACTGCTGGTAGGGCGAAAGCTCAAATAGGTGTATGGATGTTATTTTTAATTAATTTTATAAGATAGAAAAAACACATAAACAAAATGATTATGTGTTTTATTTTTATATGGCGTCCCCGGCGCGATTCGAACGCGCGACCCTTCGCTTAGGAGGCGAATGCTCTATCCTGCTGAGCTACGAGGACACAAGTTAATTATAACATATTTCTTTAGATTATGGTATAATAATTTATGTTAAATAAAGAGGTAGATAAAGATGAAAAGAGCAGTTGTATTATCCGGCGGTGGTGCTAAAGGCGGATACGAAATAGGTGTTTGGAAAGCACTTAGAAGGTTAGATATTGATTATGACATAGTAACAGGCACGTCGGTTGGTGCTTTAATAGGGGAATTAATGGTTCAAAAAGACTATGATAAAGCACTTAAATTATGGTATTTTATGGATTATAGTAAGGTTATGGACATAGAGATAAATGGCAAGTTTAGTACTAAAAAAGGAAGGGAAGAAATTGTAAAAAAATATGCCAAGGGTGTTATTAAGGGAGGAAGAGAACTTGCTGGCTTAAAGAAGATAGTTGATGATTTGTATGATGATGATAAGTTTTTTTCATCAAACGTAGATTATGGATTAGTAACTGTTTATTTTCCATCTTTTAAACCTAAGTACGTTGTAAAGTCAAAACTAAAAAAAGACGAGGTAAAAGATTATTTGATGGCTTCTAGCGCTTGTTTTCCCGCTTTTAAAATGTATAAAATAGGTAATAACGCTTTTATAGACGGTGGCTATTATGATAATTTGCCAATTAATTTGGCAATCAAATTAGGCGCTGAAGAAGTAATCGCAGTAAATACAGGAGCACTTGGAATAACAAGAAAAATAGTAAATAAAAACGTTAAAATAATTAATATAAAACCAAAAAATGACATCGGGAACTTCCTTGCTTTTGAAAAAAAATACGCAAGAAGGGCCATTAGTTTTGGTTATATTGATGCCATGAAAACCTTTGGAAAGTTACAAGGTGATTTATATACGTTTAAGTATGGGTCGTTAAAAAGAAATCATAAAAGAAATAATAAACGATTTATAAATAACATAAAAAGATACTTACCGGATTTAGTCAGTAAAATTAAATATAAAAAAATTTTAAGTGATGATAATTATGATGAGTTCAACAAGGTTTTAGAAAATACTGCCAAAGTTTTTTGCGTGGACGAGGCAAATGTTTATAGAACTTCGTTTTTAAACATGAAAATAAAAAGAGAGTTTATAAAAACTAAATTAACTTCATTTAGTAAGATAAAAAGAAAGATAAAAACAAAAGCGTTAAAGAAAAACTACATAAATAAAGAACTTGTAGTTTATATATATAATTTGTTGAAAGATTATGAAAATAATAAAAAAACAATTATTAGCATTTCTTTATTTTTCTTTGATGCATTTTTATCTGCGGTATACTTAAAAACAATTATGAGGTAAAAAAATGAAAAAAATAGATAAACCAAAAATAAAACCCAAAATAGAAAATGCAAGCATAAATAGTGTGTTGTTAGAAGATAAGATGTATGATTTTCTTTTTGAAAACGAATGCTGCAAAAGGGCGATTGAAAACATAGAGTTTAATGGTTGTGCATTTAAAAACGTTAATTTTGATGATGAATGTATTAAAAACGTTGATTTTATTGATTGCATTTTTGATTCTTGTAATTTATCCAACTTTTATGCAAGTGCAAAACTTTTTTTAAGATGTAAGTTTAATAACTGTTCTTTTATTGGTGCATCTTTATTTGATAGTAGTATAAGACATGTTATTTTTAAAGAGTGTAACATGAGTTATGTTAATTTTTCTTCTTCTTTAAATAGTGTTTTATTTTATGAATGTAACCTTTCAAAGGGAAGATTTTTTGAAAATAAGTTTCAAAATGTTATAATGGATAAGTGTAATTTAACTGATACAGAAATTTATAAAACAAAACTAGATGGAATGGATTTATCAAATTGTAATCTAGAGGGTATTAATGCTGATATAAATAGCATAAAAGGTGTGACTACTGATTTAATAGGCGTCTCTTATCTAGCTAGAATATTTGGTGTTAACATTAAATTATAAGGAGGTTTTTATGACAATAGAAAACAAAATAAACAGTTTTAAAAAAGAATTAGAATACATTAATAACACTAGGTATAAAAAGTCTGCTGAAGTATTGGTGGGCCTTTTGCCTGATTATTTTTTTAACGTGCCAGCATCATCAACTGGTAAATATCATCCTTCTTTTTCGTTAGGAGATGGTGGACTTTTAAGGCATACAAAAGCAGCGGTTAGAATCGCAAAGGAAATGTTTAATGATGAAAGTATATCTGGTGCTTACTCTAAAAACGAAAAGGACTTAATGATTATTGCACTTATAATGCATGATGGTTTAAAATCTGGTCTTAAAAAATCCGAGTATACCAAGTTTGAGCACCCGATACTTGTTTGTGATTACATTAAAGAAAATAAAGATAAAACGGAGTTCACGGATAAAGAAATTCAGTTTATTACTCATGTTATATCATCACACATGGGCCCATGGAACACTAATGGTTATTCAAACGTAATACTTCCAAAACCAGAGTCTAAGTTTCAACGGTTTGTTCACATGTGTGATTATTTAGCAAGCAGAAAGTTTTTAGACGTTAAGTTTGATAAAGATAATAACATAATAGATTAAATACGTAAACATACGTATTTTTTTTAAATAAAGTAATTGACAATATGAACATATATTCATATAATATAAGTATATGAGTAATCATTCATATAGAAAGGAAATAACATGCAATTATTAGATGAAGATAAAATAATAGATTTATCAGAGTTATTTAAGATATTTGGTGATTCAACCAGAGTAAAAATAATAAACGTACTTTTAGATAACGAGTTATGTGTAGGCGATATAGCAGATAAAATAAACGTAAGTCAATCAGCGGTATCACATCAGTTAAGAATACTAAAAGATTCTAAATTAGTTAAGTTTAGAAAAGAAGGAAACTTAACATACTATTATTTAGCAGATAATCACGTTTATAAAATATTTATGATGGGATGTGAACACGTAAATGAAGCATAGGTATAACATTAGTAACTTAGATTGTGCTAATTGTGCAAATAAAATAGAATGCGCTTTAAATAAAGATAAAAAGATAAATAAAGCCGTTGTTAATTTTTCTAAATTATCTGTTATGGTTGATACAAATATTGATAAAGACGTTAAAAAATACGTTCAAAAAATAATTGATAAAACAGAACCAGGAGTTATACTATTAGATAAAAATGAGTCTTTTGACATTAAGAAAAAGGTTTTAAAAGATGTTTTAAGACTTGTTATTGGAATTATTCTAGCACTTCTTGGCGTTTATCTATTTAAAGGCACGGTATCAAGTATACTTATAATATTAGGTTATGTTGTTCTTTTATTTAGAACGGCTTCTAACGCTTTAAAATTAATTATCAAATCAAAGACGATAGATGAAAACTTACTTGTTACAATATCTTGTGTTGGGGCTTATTTTACCAATAACATAAGTGAGGGATTAATGGTTATCGTACTTTATGAAATAGGAAAAATACTAGAGGAGGTAGCCGTTAACCGCTCTAGAAAATCAATTAGTGATTTAATGGATATAAAGCCTGAATACGCTAATTTAAAGACTAAAGAAGATACTGTTAAAGTATCACCAGAAGAGGTTAAAAAAGGTGACGTAATACTAATTAAAAAGGGTGAGAAGGTGCCATTAGATGGCATTATTATAGAAGGTGATGCTAAACTAAATACCGCTTCTTTAACTGGTGAGAGCACTTTAAGAAAAGTAAGTGTTAACGATGAGGTTTTAAGTGGATGTGTAAACGTTGATGGAACTTTTTTACTTAAGGTAACTAGTTTGTATGATGATAGTACGGTAGCGAAGATTTTAAACTTAGCCGAAAGTGCGAGCGACAGAAAAGCTAAAACAGAAACCTTTGTTTCTAAAGCTGCTAAAATATATACACCAGTCGTGCTTGTTCTTGCAGTATTAATCGGGTTATTCTTGCCATTATTATTTAACGTATCTTTTAATGACGCAATTTATAGAGCACTAGTATTCCTTGTAATATCTTGTCCTTGCGCGATTGCGATAAGCGTACCATTAAGTTATTTTTCAGGAATTGGAAGGGCAAGCCGTGATGGTATTTTAATAAAGGGTAGTGATTATTTAGATGCTATATCACACGTAAAAAAGATAATATTTGATAAGACGGGTACCATTACAACTGGTAAGGCTAGCAGCTATAAACTAGATATATTAAATAAAAATTACAAAAAAGATGACGTAATAAATTACTACATAAAAGCAGAAAAAATATCTAATCACCCGATTGCATTATCAATTATTAATATTTTTAATAAAAAGGTTAAAACGGATGAAGTTAAAGATTTTAAGGAAGTATCAGGTAAAGGTGTTTCATGCACCATAAACGGTAATAAGATAAAAGTAGGATCAGGTAAGTTTTGTAAGGTAAAAGAAAATAATAACGGAATTTACTTAAGTATAAATGATGAAGTAGTATCAAGATTAGAGTTAGTAGATGGTGTTAAAACTGGGGTAAAAGAAACTATTTCAAGTTTAAAAGAAAATAATATAACCATTAAGATGTTTACGGGTGATAATAAGAATGTAGCAATTTCTATTGGTAAGAAGGTAGGCATTGATAACGTATGTTATGAAATGCTTCCAGAAGATAAATATAATATGCTTTATAAAGAAATAAAAGAAAATAAAGTTGGTAAAACAGCCTTTGTTGGAGATGGCATTAATGATGCTCCATCACTTGCCCTTGCAGACGTTGGAATATCAATGGGTGGTGTAGGACAAGCTAGTGCGATAGAAGCATCAGACGTTGTTATAATGACAGATGATTTATCAAAGATAAATGATGCTATTAAAATATCTAAAAAAACAAGTATGGTTATTAAACAAAATTTAGTTTTTGCAATAGGAGTTAAAATTTTAGTATTAATACTTAGCGCTTTAGGTATTGCATCTATGTGGCAAGCTGTTTTTGCAGACACTGGAGTTACTTTGCTTACCATTTTAAATACAACAAGAATTCTTAAAAAATAGTAAAATAAAATACATTCTTATTGTATTATTAAATATAATATGATAGAATGTATTTAGCTTGCCTCCTTAGTTAAGTGGTATAACGCAGCCATGGTAAGGCTGAA